>CAZFUK010000200.1:0-8795 GCA_964522005.1 uncultured Anaerolineales bacterium
GATCATAAAATGCCGTGAACTCGTCAAGTACTGCTATCGGCAAGGCAAATTACCTGAACTCATCACCGTTTGCCAGCAACAGCGCCCCCAAGAAACGTGGGATCAACCTCCTCCACCTTACCGACAGGGGGAACTCCCTGACGACTGGGTTGAACCGCTGCAAAGGCTCTACCGCCTGGTCAAGGCGTTCAACCGCAATCGGCAGACGCCCTTCTCGGATGAACGAACATGGCAAGGGGACGAGATCGCGTTTGAGATGCGCGAAGCCGCTCCTTTTGTATTCAACCAGTTTGATGTCGGCGCCTGGCTGCGGAGTGACAGTGTCGGTAAACGCCTGGCCGCCATCAAGTACCTGGACTGGCTGCAAGATGTTGAGTACCTGGATAGTCTGCTGGCCAGGCTTTTTTCGGAGTCACCCTTTGTGCAGTTTCACATCCTGCTCGCCCTTGACAGTCTCGTTGACCAACTAGACGATAAGGCGGCAGTGAAAGTCAAAGGCGCGCTGGCCGTCCACAATCTGTTTGGCGGTGATGCCGACCGCGAGTATTGGCGGACGCGCATTCTGAAGCGTCTCGACGAACGGCGATAGGACGCGGACCCCTACAACCCCCCGCCTTCTTCGAATGGCACGCTCTTCACATCTAGCGCAAACTGCTCCCAGAGGGGGATGCGCGGCGTGCGGCCGAGGACCAGGGCGGCCATGATTTCGCCCGTAGCGGGCGCGGTCATGATGCCGTGGCCGGCGTGGGCCGTGCAGACGAACAGGCCGTCCAGCCCCGGCCAGCGGTCGAGGATGGCGCGCTCGCTGCGGATGACGTGGCCCGCGTCGTCCACGACCGGCTCGCGGTAGACATAATAGCCAATCTGGTGGCCGATGCGCCGCGTCAGGTAGCGCGGGTCGCGGAAGCCCTCGCCCGGCCGCTGGCGGAACTGCTTCGCCAGGAGGTAGAGCGTGGCTTCAGGGAAACGCGGGTCGCGCAGTTGCTCCACCGGCCAGAGCGGCCGACGATAGCCCGGCGTCCAGGCGCCCTCTGGGGCGGTCCTAGGGGGCGGTTCGTTGTCGCCGCGCGTCCAACGGTAGGACCAGGCGAAGAGCAGGCCGTCGCCGTCGGGGCGGAAGTGGGCATACGGACGGCGGCTGATGACGAGGGGCGCGCTGGCCGGGAGGCTGGGCTGGCGGTAGGGCGTGCGGAAGCTCTGGCGGGGGATGCAGAAGACGGGGATGTCGGCGTCCACGGTGCGGCCGAGGACGCGCGAGCCTGGCCCGGCGGCGATGATTACGACGGGCGCGCTCAGCCGCTCGCGGTCGGTCTCGACGCCCACCACGCGGCCCCCCTGCGCTAGAATGCGCCGGACCCGCGTCCCCAGCACACGCCCCGTACGCCGCGTCTGGGCCATGAAGCGGTGGGCCAGGAAGTCGGAGTTGAGCCAGCCCGCCAGCGGGTCCCACTTGGCGCCCGTGATGTGCGGCGGCAGCCACGGGAACCGATAGCGGACCTCGTCGCCGCTCAGAAACTGGGCATGCTCGATGCCCCAACTGTGCAGCAGGGCGACGCTCTCCCGTAGCGCGTCGGCTTCGGCCTCGTCCATCGCCAACCACAGGTAGCCGTTACGGCGTACGCCTAACCCCTCGCCCGCGCCTTCCCCCAGGTACATGTCTGGGTCCAGGAACAGCCGCACACTCCAGCGCATCTGCTCCGCGATACAGCGGGGCACCCAGGCGGTGCGGAAGTTCTCCATGGACGCGGTGGACGCGCCGCCCGCGAGCTGGTCGTTGGCCTCCACCAGGGTGGTGGACAGGGTGGGGTCGGCCTGCTCCAGCGCCCAGGCGACGGCGGGACCCGCCTGTCCACCGCCGATGATGATGACATCAGAGTTCATAGCAGCGTTCTTGCCTTGAGTTCGAGGTACTTGTTGATGACAGCGACGCTGAGTTCGTCGGCGGGCACGTCCAGCGTCAGGACGCCCTGGCGGCGCAGGCGGTCGAGGGTCAGGCGGCGCTCGTCGAGCAACTGGAGCGCGACGGTTTTTTCGTGTAGCGACTGGCTATCCCGAATCTCGGCCCGCGCCAGCCGTTCGACGGTCGGGTCGCTGATGGTGACGAGCAGGGGCAGGTGACGGCCGCGCAGGCGGCTCATCTGGGCCACGAGCGACTCCAGGCTGAGGCTGCCCGTCAGGTCGGTGAAGACCAGGACCAGGCTGCGCTTGCTCTGGCGCGCGCCTAGATAGGTGAACGCCGCGTTGTAGTCGGGTTCGACGGCCTGGCTCTGGACGGCGTACAGGGCTTCCAGCATGCGCAGGAACTGGCCCTTGCCGGTGCGCGGGGTGAGCCAGGTCTGGACGCGGTCGGCGAAGGTGAGCAAGCCTAGCTTGTCGCCCTTCTGGCCCGCGACATACGCCAGCAGCAGCACGGCGTTGATGGCATAGTCGAGCTTGGCGACATCGCCGACGGGGCTGCGCATCATGCGGCCGATGTCTAGCAAGGCCAGCAAGTTTTGGCTGCGCTCGGTCTCGTACTCAACGGCGATGGGCTTGCCGCGCCGCGCGGTGGCCGCCCAGTTAATCCGGCGGAACTCGTCGTCGGGCTGGTAGTCGCGCAGCCGCTCGAACTCGCTGCCCGCGCCGAAGATTTTGGCGTTACGGAGGCCGAGTTCCCACAGGCGGTTCTTGCGCAGCAGCAGGTCATACTTGCGGATGTCCACCAGGTTAGGGTAGACCTTGACCGTCTCGCTGGCCGGAAAGCGCGCCTGCCGGCGCAGCAGGCCCAGCACCGACTGCCAGCGGAGGTTCAGGTCGCCAAAGGCGTAGTCCCCCCGGCGGGGCGGGCGGACGTGGTAGACGAACGTCTGGCGGCGGCCGGGGCGCACGCCGCCGACGAGGATGCGTTCCTTGTCGTCCAGCCCGAAGGTCGGCGGCGGCTCGTCACGCAGCCAGACGGGCAGAGGGCGCAATCCCCCCTGAAGCTGGACCGTCACCTCGACGCGGTTCCAGGTCGCCAGCGATAGCCGCTCGTCGTGCTGGCGCGTCACTGTCCAGGCCGTCGGCGCCGGGGTCAGCCGTAGGTCCACCAGCAGCAGCGTCAGCACCAGGCCGAGCCAGGCGGCTGTCACCCAGGCGAACCAGGGCGAGAGACCAATGGCGGCCAGGGGCAGGGCCGTCAGCAGGAGTAGAGCGAGAGACAGACGTGTCAGTTGCATAGCTCGGCCTGAATCCACAAAGAAACATGAATAGCCACAACCATGAATAGAACGCAAGCAGTCCAGGAAGCTATATGAAGCTGTATAGAGCTAGATAAAACACTCCATTCGTGCCCCGTCATTCTCAACGCGGAACTTCCACGCCCGATACGATCCGTCGGACAACGGCGTCGGCGTCGAGGCCTTCGATCTCCGCTTCGGGGCGCAAGATAACGCGGTGGCGGAGCACCGGCGCGGCCAGGGCTTTGACGTCGTCCGGCACGACATACGTCCGGCCCTGGAGGGCGGCGTAGGTCTTGGCGGTCAGCAGCAGGTTGATGCTGGCGCGCGGGCTGCCGCCCAGGATAAGGTCAGGACTGCGGCGGCTGGCCGTCACCAGGCGCGTGATGTAGCTCAGGATGCCCGCCTCGACGGTCACCGCCTGCACTTCCTGCCGAATCGCCGGTAGCTGGTCCGGGTGGACCACGGGGCGAATGCCGGTCGCGTCCAGGTC
This sequence comes from uncultured Anaerolineales bacterium, assembly GCA_964522005.1. Classification (GTDB taxonomy): domain Bacteria; phylum Chloroflexota; class Anaerolineae; order Epilineales; family JAHCIE01; genus JAHCIE01. The sequence continues at coordinate 3,691 of CAZFUK010000200.1, forward strand.
GTGGGCGTCGAAGCCCCCGTGGTAGCGGCGCAGAATCTCCTGCTCCACCGCCTCCGGGGGATAGGTGACCAGGACCTTGAGCATGAAGCGGTCGAGCTGGGCTTCGGGCAGGGGGTAGGTGCCCTCCTGCTCGACCGGGTTCTGGGTCGCCAGGACCATGAACGGCTCAGGCAGGGGTAGGCGCTCACCCTCGATGGTGACCTGGCGCTCCTCCATGGCTTCGAGTAGCGCGGACTGGGCCTTGGCGGGCGCGCGGTTGATCTCGTCGGCCAGGACGATCTGGGTGAAGATTGGGCCGCGCTTGAGGTAGAAGCTGGCGCGGTTCATGTCGAAGACCTGGGTGCCGATGATGTCGCTCGGCATGAGGTCGGGGGTAAACTGGACGCGGCGGAAGTCGGCCTGGACCAGCCGCGCGAGCGTCTTAGCGAGCAGGGTCTTGGCGGTGCCGGGTACACCTTCCAGCAGGACGTGGCCGCCGCTGAGGAAGGCGACGACGATCTGCTCGAAGACGGCGTCCTGGCCCACAATGACTTTGGCGGCTTCGGCCCGCATCTGGGCGTAGAGGTCGGCTAAGGGCATGGGGTCTCCTGAACAGTAGTCGGTAGTCGGTAGTCGGTAGTCGGTAGTCCGGGGCCTTTTCCGACTACTGACTGCTGTCTACTGACTACTGAAGAACTTCATCTACCCGCCGCGCCAGGCGCACCAGGCCGGCCTCGTCGGGATGGCGGCTCAACTGGGCCAGGAGGTCGCGGGCGGCGGCGAGCCTGTCCGACGTCAGCCGCCCATCCTCGGCCAACCGCGCCAGGAAGGCGGCGTCGTCTAGGTCGGGGCTAAGGTGCAGGGGCCGGCCCAGGCCGAGCTTGAGGCGGCGCTTGTGGTAGGCGGCGACGTGTTGGGTTACGCGCGCCCGTCGCTGGAGGCCGGCCAGGGCCGTGACGTACTCGGCCGCCTCGCGCCGCCGCGTCTCGACTGAGGAGGGCAGCGGGCGGCCTAGCCGCGTGCCCTGGAGCAGCAGGTAGACCAGACAGGTCAGGGCGACGAACAGGGCCGCCCAGCCGGTCGGCGTGCGGTACAGCCAGTCGGTGAGCGTCTGCACGCCCTGGTCGGGGGCCTGGCGGTGATACTCGTCAAAGACGACGCGGCTGCCGGCCGGCACCGTGCGCAGCACCGCCAGGACAAGCTGCGCCTGCTGGGGGTCGCGTAGCTGGCCGTTGACGGGGGCGTGCTGCGGACTGAGGAACCAGACGATGCCGTTGCCCAGGCTCATCACCGCCACGGTCGGTAAGTCTGTCTCGGTCGTGACCACGGGCACCGCATTGGGCGCCTTATCCAGGACGAGCACCGGCTGGAGGCCGAGCCGTCCGAGTGAGGCATTGGCGTCGGGCAACAGCGGCTGGCGTTGGACCAGACGGCTCCCCGCTGCTTCGGGCACAACGCGCAGGCGCGGGCCGAGGACGTCGGCCAGGGCCTGTTCCTGAGCCTGTGGCCCCACCAGGACCAGGGTATTGCCCCGGCTGACCCAGTTGATGAGGTTCAGGGCCTCCTTGGACGTATAGGGCAGCTGGCCGGGGAAGACGAACAGTAGACGGGTCTCGGTGGGCAGGTTGAACTCGCGCTGCCCCACCAGGTCCACCTGGTAGCCCAGGTCTTCCAGCCAGAGGCGCAACCCCAGCAAGCCTGTGGGGCTGCCCGAGGCCGGGTCATAGGGGCGCGGGGGCGCCGCGGGCTGACCCAGCGCGACGGCCGTCGCCATCAGGGCGGCGAACAGGAGAACGGTTAGGACCGCCTCGCGCGAAGGCAGCCGGCGCAAGCGAGCAGCGGCGGAGGCGTTCATGACCCCTCCCCCGACCCCTCCCCTAGGAGGAGAGGGGGGGCTGCTCCCCCTTCCCTGTTAGGGAGGGGGGTAAGGGGGGTAGGTTGACATCCGCCGTGTGATGGCTGGCCGTTCATGACCCCTCCCCCCGACCCGCCAACTCCTCTACCTCGCGCTCGTAGCTCTCAAACGTGCCCCGGTCAGGCTCGCGGACGCCGTACCAGACCTGGTCGAATGTCTCGACGACGGGCTGGAGATGCTCGCGCACGGGCGCGACGCCCGGCTGCGCCAGGTACTCGCGGTTGGTCTGGCCCTTATCATAGCGCAAGACGCCGCGTTCTTCCAGTTGGAGCAAGGCCGACAGGTACAACTGGCGCACGGCCTGGCGGTAGCTGCCGACCTGGGCCAGGGCATGCGCCTGCTGGCGGGCCTGAGCGGCCGTCAACGGCGTCTCCTCCCCAGCCTCTTGCCGCCGCCGCGCTTCGCCTTCCGCGACGAAGGCCCCCAGGAAGCCCTGGAGCCAGTAGCTCAGCACCAGCGCCCCCAGCACCCCGCCGACGCCAGCGATGAGCCAGACGACGGCGCGCGAGGCCGCCTGACTTGCCGCGCTATCGCCCCGTGGCCGCAAGTTCTCCGGCCACCGCTCGGTGATCCAGTCGAGCAGGCGCTGCCAGAGGGACGGCTCTTCGGTGGCCGTGGCGAACTCACGGCGGGCCAGTACTTGCTCCAACCGGGTCAGGCGGTCGGCGGTGTTGTCCCTCGCCGCGCCGCGCAGTTGGTCGCGGACCAGCGTCAGGCGGTTGACGGCCTCGGCCTTGGAGAGTTTGTCGGTTAGCAGGGGTTGGACGGCCACCACCTGGCCGGAGGGGAGACGGACGCCTGTAATCGCGCCCAGCGCCGCGGCGGCGTTGCGCACCGCCTCGCCCGCCGCGCTGCTCTCGGTGCGTTCCAGGGCGCGCGCGAGCTGGTCGAGCCGAGCCTCGTACTCGGCCAGGCTCAGCGTACCGTCCGACTGGGCGAACGCCAGGCCGACCAGGCTGACCGCCAGGAGCCAGGCGACCAGGCCGGCGAGGAGAGCCTTACGCATCGCCAACGCCCTCGCCCAAAGCAGGACTGCTGGGCGCCAGGGGAGTGACGTCGGCTTCCAACTGCTCGATGCGCAGGGCGAGGTCATAGCCCTCCTGGCGCACCCGCAGGTCGTAGTACAGCAGGACGAGGCCCGCGACGTACACGGGCAGCCAGAGCACGCGGATGATCGAACCTACCCCTTGCGACAGGGCGGAGGCCAGCCCCAGTTGGCGAGGGCCAAGACTTGTAGTGATGAGCCACTGAACCGCGAAGGCCGGCAGGCTGGTGATAAGAAAGCTGAGGACAAACAGCAGGAAGGTGTACAGAACGGCGCGCCAGACCTGGCCCTTGGTCAGCCGCCAGCTTTCGCGCAGCCCATCCACCGCGTCGGCTCCGGTCACCAGGGCCGGCACCGCCACAATCCAGCGCGCCAGCAGGTAGACCAGGGGCGCGAAGACCCCCACCACCGTCAGACAGGCGACCACCGTCAGGAGTAAGGTGCCCCCGAGGGCCAGGGCGTTGGACGAGGAGCTACCGCTTGTCCCGACTGCCAGAGTGACGGACACGCACGCCAGCGGAAGGTAAACCAGAATCATGGCGCCGAAGATGGCAAACCACTGGACCAGGTTCTGGCCGATCCAGGGCAGGAGGCGGCGGAGACCGGCGCGCAGGCTGGCCCCCAACGTCATGCTCTCACCATGCAGCGCCGCGATGCTCTGCGCCGTCATCGCCAGTTGGGCGAGGCCCGTTCCCAGGCCCAGCAGTACGACCTGTAACAGGCTCGATCCGTAAAGGCCGGCCACCGACCCTGCGGCCGTGCGCGATGGAGTGGATCGAGATAGGCCCTGCATCGCGTCGGTGAAACTGGTGATACTGACGCCGCTGACGATGGCGGACAGCAGGGCGACGGGCACGATGCACAGCGCCCCGGCCAGCGTCAGCGGCCAGAACCGCGCCCGATAGAGGCGGAACGCACGGTCGAGCAAGTCGCCAAGGCTCAGGGGGCCGCTAATGGGCAAGGGCGTTGACATGGCTCCTCCCAGGCTGCGTATGGTAGGCGCTAATCATACACCCAGAGGCGCTGCATGGTCAAGCTGTCACCCGTGGCGGCCGGCGAAATGTCCTTCCCTACGCCGCGCTCAGGGCCGCCAGGACACGCGCCGGCGTCATGGGCAAGGCGCGCAGCCGGGCGCCCGTCGCGGCGGCCACGGCGTTGGCAATGGCGGCAGCCACCGGACCGAGGGGCGGCTCGCCCACGCCGCTCGGCGGCAGGTCGGGCCGGTTGAGCAGGACGATTTCAGTCTCGGGCACGTCACGCATGCTTAGAATCGGGTAGTTGTTGAAGTTGGCGGCGGTGATGCGCCCGTCCTGGACCGTCACCTCTTCGAGCAGCGCCGAGCCGACGCCCCACACGATGTTGCCCTCGATCTGGGCCTCGATGGTGCGCGGGTTCACCATCAGGCCGCAGTCAAACGCGGCCACGACGCGGTCTACCTTGACCCGCCCCGTCTGGCGGTTCACCGTGACCTCCGCCACCTGCGCCACATAGGAGCCGGCGTCCTGACAGCAGGCGATGCCCCGCCCGCGCCCCTCGGCCAGGGGCCGCCCCCAGCCGGCCTTCTCGGCCGCCGCTTCCAGCACGGCGCGCAGCCGCGAGCCGGGTTCCAGGTGCGCCAGGCGGAACTGAAGCGGGTCCTGACCGGCGACGCGGGCGACCTCGTCCATAAACGACTCGACGGCGAAGACGTTGGGCGCCAGACCCAGACCGCGCCATGACCCGGTCCGGACGGGTAGCTCGGCCAGGAAGGCCGTGACGCGCTGGTGGGGGAAGCTGTACTCGGGCAGCAGGCCGCGCGCCGCGCCGAAGTCGCTGCCCATGACGAAGCGGAGCGGAGGCGGGAAGCCGCCGAACAGGACGTAGCCGCTCGCCTGGCGGTGTTCCCAGGCGGTGAGCCGACCGGAGGCGTCCAGGCCGGCGGTCAGGCGGCTGAGGGTCGGCGGGCGGAGATAGCCATTCTCGAACTCGTCGGCCCGCGACCAGGCGACGCGCACCGGCTGGCCCACGGCCTTGGACAGCCGCGCCGCCTCGATGGCAGCCTCGGCGTACGACTTGCGGCCGTAGCCGCCGCCGATGTAGAGCGGGTGAACCTCGACTTTGTCCTCCGCCAGACCGAGCGCGCGCGCGAGCTGGGTCCGCAGCAGGAAGGGGGATTGGGTCGAAGCC
>CAZFUK010000201.1:0-7909 GCA_964522005.1 uncultured Anaerolineales bacterium
CAACATCGCCTTTGTGAAGTACTGGGGGGTGCGGGACGCGGCGCTCAACGTGCCGCTCAACGACTCCATCAGTATGAACCTGAGTGACGCCACGACGGTCACGACGGTCGAGTGGGGCGACTATGGGGCGGACACCCTGGAGATTGACGGCCAGACGGCTACCCCTGGCCAGACCGCCCGCGTTAGCCGTCACCTGGACCACCTGCGGAAGCTAGCGGGGGTGGGGCTCCGCGCGCGCGTCGTCTCGCGCAACTCGTTCCCCATGGGCACCGGCATGGCCTCGTCGGCGGCCGGCTTCGCCGCGCTGACCGTCGCCGCTGCCGCTGCGCTGGGGCTGGACCTGGCGGAGCGCGAACTGTCCGCCCTGGCCCGTCTCGGCTCAGGGTCGGCCTGCCGCTCGGTGCCGGGTGGCTTCACCCGCTGGCACGCCGGCCACGACCATGCCTCGTCCTACGCCGAGACCATCGCGCCGCCGGACCACTGGGACCTGCGCGACGTGCTGGCCGTGGTGAGCACGGAGCACAAGGCCGTCGGGTCGGCGGAAGGCCACACCCTCGCCCAGACCTCGCCTTTCCTCGACGCCCGGCTGGCGGACCTGCCGCGCCGACTGGCGCGGGTCCAGGACGCGCTGCTGGCGCGTGACCTCCCGACGCTGGGCGAGGAACTCGAAGCCGAGGCCATCGCGCTGCACGTCCTGGCGATGACCTCGCGCCCGCCGCTGCTCTACTGGGACCCCGCCACCATCGAGATTATGCGGCTGTGCCCGACGTGGCGGGCCGAAGGGCTGCCAGTGTACTTCACCCTCGACGCCGGGCCGAACGTCCACCTGATCTGCGAGGTGGCCACCGCTCCCGCGCTGGTGGAGCGCCTCCAGACCCTGGCGTCGGTGCAGCGCGTCCTCGTCAACGGCCCGGCCGGGCCGACGCGGCTGCTGAGATGAGCCAGTGGTTATGGTCAACCGCCGGGAGGTAAGGTCATTACCCTCCCGGCGTCCTTATGTTGTATAATCTGTGGGGTTTCCCTCTTACCTGCTCCCTATCTTCAACTGGAGAGTCAGACACAGAGAAAGAGTTATGAGTAAGACTTCCTTTGCGACAACCCTGGATCACCTCGCCGATAGCAGCGCCGTCTTCAAGCTGGCCGACCTGAACGGCCTGTCCAACGCCCGCCGCGCCGACATCCAACTGTTCGCCGAGCGTTGGCCCGGCATCGCCGTCGAGCGGCGGCGGGAGATTGTGCGCGGCCTGGGTGAGCTGAGTGAGGATAATTTCGAGGTCGAGTTTACGCCGCTCAACCGGGTCGCCATGCACGACGCGGACCCGCAGGTGCGGGCGGTGGCGATTGATAATCTGTGGGAGAGTGAAGACACGGGGCTGATTCAGTCCTACCTCCAGTTCATGACGCAGGACGACGCGACGGTCGTGCGCGCGGCGGCGGCCAAGGCGCTCGGCAAGTACATGCTGCTGGCCGAGATGGAGGAACTGGACGAGGGGCTGGCGAGCAGCGTGCGCCAGGCCCTCCTGGCCGCCAGCCGCAACCCAGTCGAAGACCTGGACGTGCGGCGGCGCGCCATCGAGTCCCTGGGCTACCTCAGCGACGAAGAGATTCGCATGGTCATCGAGGACGCCTACAACGCGCCGTCGGAGAAGCTCCAGGCCAGCGCCCTCAGCGCCATGGGCCGCAGCCTGGACCAGTACTGGTCGGGGACGATTCTCATGGAACTGTCGAACCCGAACCCGGAGGTGCGGCTGGAGGCCGTGCGGGCGAGTGGCGAACTGGAACTCAAGCGCGCCGTGCCGGCCCTGGTGGACCTGTTGGAAGACCCGAACCGCCCGGTGCTGCTGGAGACCATCCACGCTCTGGGTCAGATTGGCGGGCCGGTCGCGCGGCAGGCGCTCGACATGATGGCTGAGAGCGAGGACGAGGAAGTCGTGGAGTGGGCGGAAGACGCCCTGGCCGAGCTAGAGTTTGCCGGGGGCGAGGACTGGCTCGTCTATGACTTCAACGCCCGCCAGGCCGACGACGCCGAGTTGGGCGAACTGAGCGGGGACGACGACGAGCTGGACCTGGACGAGACCTTCCGCACGCTCTGGCAGCGCCGCGACAACGAGTTTGATGACTAAGACGTGCTTTCCATCCTCCTCGATGTCATCGTCCCCATCTTCCTCCTCATCGGCGCGGGCTATCTCGTCGGCAAGCGGCTCGACCTGGACCGGCGCGCCCTGGCGCGCAGTGTTCTCTACATCTTCGCGCCCGCCCTGGCCCTCGACTCCCTGACCAAGACCACGCTGAGCACAGCGGAGCTGGGCCAGATCGTGGCCTTTGTCCTGCTGGCGAGTCTGTTGCTAGGAGTCCTGGTCCTGGGTGGGGCGCGGCTCAGGCAAGTGAACGCCGCCCGCACCAACGCCTTCCTGCTGTCCACGCTGCTGATGAACAGCGGCAACTACGGCATCTCGGCCAGCCTGTTCGCCTTTGGGCCGAGCGGCATGGAGCGCGCGGTGATGTTCTTCACGGTGACGCAGGTTCTCATGTACACGCTGGGCGTCTATCTGGCGTCGCGCGGGCAGGCGACGGGTTGGCGGCCCCTCCTGAACATCCTGCGCCTGCCCGTGTTCTACGCCGTCATGCTGGCCCTGGTGGTGCGCGGCTTCGGCTGGACCCTGCCGAGCTTCCTCGACAAGGCGGCGGTGCTGGCGGGCGCGGCGGCGGTGCCGGTGCTGCTCGTCTCGCTGGGCGTCGAGTTGAGCAAGGTGCGCGGCGTACGTGAGTGGCCTGGCGTGACCGTCGCCTCGCTGGTGCGGCTTGTCGTCGCCATTCCGGTGGGCCTGCTCACCGGGGCTATCCTCGGCGTGCAGGGCGTGACGTTGGCCGTGTGCCTGCTCCAGTTCGCCATGCCCACTGCGGTGACGCCGGTGGCGTTAGCCATGGAGTTCGGCACCGACCCGGAGTTCGTCACCAGCGTCATCTTCGTGACGACCATCGCCAGCGTCTTTACCTTGACAGCCCTGCTGGCCTTCGTGCGGTAAACTCACCTAACCCTCGTGTACGGGCGAGAGGGCGTCACCCTCGTGTAGGGGCGAGGTCACCTCGCCCCTACCAGGGAGGGGGTTCGCTATGACCTCGGCTGAACTGGAAGCGCGGCTAGCCGAATACGCTCTGAGCTTTGACGAGGCGAGCGACGACATCGAGTGGACGCGCTTTCCCTCGATGCTGGCCGTCTTCCGCAAGCTGTGCGAGGGACCGCTGCCGCCGAAGCAGGCCGACTTTGTCTACGCCTTCGCGGCGACCTACGGCCAGTCGCACCGCCACCTGTTCACAGCGGAGAACCGCCGCGCCACGGTGGCCCGCCTCAAGCGCGCTTACCCCTCGCTGGTGCGCGACAACCACCTGTTCCTCAAGCTCCAGGAGGCGTTCGAGCGCGTCGAGCGGGACGACGCGCTGGACGAGTATAGCGGGGTGGACTTTGTGATTCACCAGGCGAGCCGCGTCTTCCACGTCCACGCCTACACCAACACGCGGCGGGGTCGCCAGTGGCGGCAGACCAAGCACGACCGCCACGCCGCCGACCCTACGGTGACTGTGGTCGAGTTCGCCCTGACCCTCAACGAGGCCAAGCCTGTCGGCCAGTTCCTGCTCTACTCCGACCGTACGGTGGCGCGCCTACGGACTGAGATTGAGCGGCAAAGCGGGGTGTCCCTGCTCCCTGCGCTGGACCCCAAGGAGGCCTAGATGACGTTTCCTACCCTTGTTAGAGAACCTGCTTCCTATAGTGCCTTCACCCTCGATCAGGTGCGCCGGCGATTTGACATCGAGATTGTCTCAGGCAAACTCTTCGCTGACGCGGCGTCCGTCATACCGTCGCCGGCGCTACGCGATGCGTTGGACCAGGTCTCGGCCTGGTTCCTGGTCAGCGAGAAAGCCCGCTCTGAGTTCATCGTCGCGCCTATTCTCCTGGAGTTGCGGCGCGTGCTGGGGGACACCATTAGCGTCCTGTCGGGGGTACGCCTCGATGTCGCGCCCGACGAAGGGTTACAGGGCGTCTGTGACTTCATCATTAGCCGCACGGCGCCAGTCCCGATTGTCCAGGCGCCACTGGTGTTTATTGTCGAGGCCAAGAAGGGCGACCTGGATGAGGGTCTCGGTCAGTGTGCGGCTGAGATGGAAGGCGCACGCCGCTTCAACGCGGCTGAAGGCAGGGAGGGTCAAGTCGTGTACGGGTGCGTAACATCCGGGGAGGCCTGGCAGTTCTTAAGGTTAGACGACAAAACGCTCACGATTGACCCGGAGAAGATTTATATCGAGCACGTGGACCGAATCTTGGGCGTCCTCGTTAAAATGCTCTCAGCCTGAGGCGTGGGAAGATAGCGGAAGATATAGGGTTATAGGAAGGAAGTAAGGGGGAAATTATGGCTGGTCTGGCTTCTTCCAGGGCGATCCCAGGGCGGCGCACGACCGTCTGGCGGCGGGTGTGGCCCGTGCTGCTGGTCCTGGGCCTGCTCGCCGTGGTCGTCTACTTCGCCATCGGCGCGGTGGTGTTCAGCCGCCTGACGCTCGTGACGCGCCAGCCGCAGGGGGCCACGCCGGCGGCCTTCAATGTTCCCTTTGAGGATGTGCAGGTCCGCTCCCGCGACGGCCTCGCGCTGGCTGGCTGGTTCATGCCGCGCCAGGGGTCCGACCGTGCCCTGCTGTTGGTACACGGCAAGGGCAGTTGCCGCAGTTGCGAGTTTGGCGGGAACTTTGTCGAGTTCGCCAGCCGCATGCAGGGGCGTGGGTATAACATCTTGATGATTGACCTGCGCGGCCACGGCCAGTCGGCCGGCGAGCGGTTTACGCTGGGGCAGTACGAGCGGCTGGACGTGCTCGGCGCGGTGGACTGGCTCCAGGGGCGCGGCTTCACCAGGATCGGCGTACTTGGCGTGTCCATGGGGGCGGCGGGCACGGTGCTGGCAGCGGCGGACCCGGCGGGCGGCCAGGGCATCAAGGCGATGGTGCTGGATAGCGGCTTTGGCGAGTTGCGCGAGCTGCTCGAAGCGCGCTTCCCCAGCGAGAGCGGCCTGCCCAACTTCTTCCTGGACGGCGCGCTCGTCATGGGCCGCGTGTTGGCCCAGACGGACATGAACAGCATCCGCCCGGTGGACGACCTGCCGCGCATCCAGGCGCCGTTGTTCCTGGTCTTCAGCGCGCAGGACGACCTGGTGCCCATGCGCCAGATGCAGGCGATGGCGAACGCGCGGCCCGGCATCGAGACGTGGATTGTGCCGGACGCGGGGCACGCACGCATTTACCCCGAACACCGTCAGGAGTACGTGGACCGGGTTGGCGCGTTCTTCGACAAGGCCCTGCGCTAGGACATGCCCTCGACAGACCTCCGCGCCTACCTGTTCGACGCCAAGCCGCACCCTCTCTCGCCTGGCGTTGCGGCGTGGTTGGCTCAGTCGAAGCGGTTCCAGGCGTTCGCGGAGGCGAACCGCGACAAGATACGCAAGAAGCTGCGCGACACGCGCGACCGCGAGGCGGTCCGCGACCTGGGGTGTGAGCTGGAAGCGGCCTACTGGCTGACCCAGGACCGGCGGCTGACGGTGGAGTACGAGAAGTGCGCGGGTGGGACGCCCTGCCCCGACTTCAAGGTGACGTACACGACGAGCTACACCTTCGGCGTTGAGGTGACGCGGGTGCGGGGCGGGGTGGGCCAGCCCGCGCCCGACCGGGGCGAGACCCGTCTGATTGAGCGTGTCGCCGACAAGCTGCGCCAGATGCAAGCGGGGATGGTCAACGTGCTGTGGGTGGCGCTGGACGAGGCGGGCGAGGGGGTAGACCTGGCGGCGGCCATGACCGGGCTACGTCAACGCGCTGAGCGAGGCGACCCGCTGGTCATCGGGCGGCACGACCTGGCCGACACGGCTGACTTCTTCAAGTACTATCTACGGCTGAGCGGCGTGGTCCTGCGCGTTCCCCGCGACCGCGAGCCGAGCCGCCTGCTCGCGCTCTGGACCAACCCCCAGGCCAAACACCCGCTCCCGCCCCCTCTCAAGACCCTCCTCCAGAGCTTGACGTAAGGAGCGCCATAATGCAACAGACCGACCAAGGGGATAACAGCGTGCTACTGGCCCTGTTCCGGCACAACACCTGGGCCAACCTGAAGCTGCTCGAGTTTTGCGAAGCCCTGAGCGACGAGCAACTCGACGCTTCGGCGACCGGCGCCTTCGGCTCCATCCGCGATACGCTCTGGCACATCGTGGGCGGCGAAGTCAGCTATGTCTATCGCGTCAACGGCAAGCTGCCCGACACGCCGTCCTTTCGGGACCACTTCCCCGGCCTGGCCGTGCTAAAGCGGGCGGCGCAGTGGACGGGCGACGAATTGCTCCAGTTGGCCCTGTCCGCGCGAACGGATACCCTCGTCGAGGAATGGTCGGACGACCACACCATCGTCGTGCGCTACCCGCTCGCCAGTCTGATGCTCCAGGCGATCAACCACGCGACTGAGCACCGGGGGCACATCGCCACCATCCTGACCCAACTGGGGTTGAAGCCGCCGGAGATGGACGGCTGGGCGTACATGGAGGCCACGGGCGAGTTCCGGGAGACAACCGAAGGGTAAAAAAAGAGACCTGACAGGTTTTCAAAACCTGTCAGGTCTTGACTAGAGCTATTACTGAATCACGCCGAGGGAGCGGCCCACGGCGGCGAACTGCTCCAGCCCGTAGTGCAGGTCGTCGTCGGTGTGGGCGGCGGAGAGCATGACGCGGATGCGGGCCTGCCCCAGCGCCACCGTCGGGAAGCCGATGGCGACGGCGAAGACGCCGCGCTCGTAGAGTTGGCGGGCGAACTCCTTCGCCAGTGGGGCCTCGCCCAGCATGACGGGCGAGATGGGCGTGACCGTCTTGCCCAGGTCGAAGCCCAGACGGCGCATCTCGGCCTGGAAGAAGCGGCCGTTAGCCCACAGGCGGTCCACCAGCGCCGTCGAGGCCTCCATGAGGTCCACCGAGGCCAGACAAGCAGCGGTGTCCGGCACGGTCAACGCGCTGGAGAAGAGGTTGGGGCGCGCCCGCGTCCGCACGTAGTCCACCAGCAGCTTCGGCCCGGCGATAAAGCCGCCCACCACGCCAAACGCCTTCGAGAGCGTTCCCACCTCGATGTCCACACGCCCGTGCAGCCCGAAGTGGTCCACGATGCCGCGTCCGCCGCGGCCGAGCACGCCCTCGCCGTGGGCGTCGTCCACCATGAGCAGACAGCCGTAACGCTCGGCCACGTCGGCCAGGGCCGGCAGCGGCGCCACGTCGCCGTCCATGGAGAAGACGCCGTCGGTCACGATGAGGCGGCGACGGTACTCGGTCTCGCGCTCCAGCAACTCCACCAGCGAGTCCACGTCGTTGTGGGGGTAGACGATGATCTTGGCCCGCGACAGCCGCGCGCCGTCAATGATGCTGGCGTGGTTGAGGCCGTCGGAGAAGATGGCGTCCTCTTTGCCCAGCACCGCGCCCAGCGCCGCCTGATTGGCCGTGAACCCGGACTGGAGGAGGATGACGGCCTCCGCGCCCTTGAACTGGGCCAGCCGGGCCTCGGCCTCGACGTGGATGGACATGGTGCCGGCGATGGTGCGCACGGCGGCCGGCCCGACGCCCAGGCGGTCCATCGCCGCCTTGGCCGCCTCCACCAGGTGCGGGTGGTTCGCCAGGCCCAGGTAGTTGTTGGACGCCAGGTTGAGGACGCGCTTGCCGTCTACCTGGAGCCAGCCGCCCTGGGGCGACTCGATGGTGCGGATGTGGACGCGCAGCCCCTTCTGGTCTAGCTCGGCCAGTTCCTCGGCCATAAAGCGCAGCTTGTTCTGCGCGAGGGTAATATCAGCCATAGCCCGATTCTCCTTTGAATGTAACCCCTCCCCTCCCCCCTCCCCTGATAGGGGAGGGGC
>CAZFUK010000201.1:7919-8789 GCA_964522005.1 uncultured Anaerolineales bacterium
GTTTTTGGGCGCTTGGTTATTCTCACCAATCCCCCTATTCTCATTTAAAATACACCCCCCCCCCCCCCCCCCCCCCCCGGGGGGGGGGGCCGGGGGTGGGGTATGAGGCTTCATTCATTTACTCGACCACTCTCAGGACAAGGATAGCACGATTATAGTCCTATTTGCCCTCGTTTGCTACCTACCCGAATTCGTGCTATGATACGGCTCACGGCCGAGAGGGTTGTCTCAGAGGGGGACACGCCATGGCGCGCGGTTATCCGGGGATCCTGTACCCCATACCTAACTTCCCGCATGTCCACGTTGACGTCGAGCGCATGGACCGCGAGAGCATGCGGCGCTATCTGCGCTATCGCCTGCGGGCCATTGATGCGCAACTGCGCAGCCTCGGCCACACGCGCGACATACGCGGCGACGAGAATCCGTGGAACCCCGAGACCATGGGCGCGGCGTGGGATCGCCTGCTGGAAATAGACTATCTCGACTCGATGCGGGAGGCGATTGTTGAGACTCTCGCCGCCTTGTAAGCGTTAGGCCCTCCCATGCAGCCCCTTAACCGCCTGCGTGGCGTGTTTCTGTTCGTTATCGTGCTGACCCTGCCTTTCTACTGCCTGGGGGGGATTCTCCTGGCGGTGCCTCTGCCACGTCCCAATGGGCCGGGCCCCGCTGTGACCAATACGCTGCCGCCCCTCGCGCCACCCACGGCGACCCGGACGGCGGTGCGGCCCAGCCCCTCGCCCAGTCCCAGGCCCACGGAGCCGGCCAGCGTCGAACCGACCGAGGCCCCAGCCGCCCCGCCGACGGCCACCCGGCCCGCGCCGACGCAGGCGCCCCTACCTCCGCCACCCACCGCGACGCGGCCTGCCCCTG
>CAZFUK010000202.1:0-8783 GCA_964522005.1 uncultured Anaerolineales bacterium
CCGCCGTGCGCGCCACGCCCCCGCCAGGCCGCGACAGCCCCGGCCAGCCCACCGCCACGCCTACCCCGGTCGCCCCGACCCCGACGCCGCCCAGCGGCACGCCGCCCCCTGGCGGCCAGACCGGCACTCCGACCACGCCCACGGCCCCACCGACGAGGGGGACGCCCATCATTCCGCCCACCGCGACGGGCACCCCCGCCAAGCCGACGACGGCCGTGAGCGCGACGCCCACCCCAGGCCGCGACATCCCCGGCCAGCCCACCATCACCCCCACGGCCCCACCGCCCCCGGCGACGGCGACACCGCCCTGGCGCGGGACAGCCTCCCCCACCGTCCCGCCCCCCAGCGGGTCTCCGACCCGGCCGGCGCGGCCCACCGTCACGCCCACCGCGACCTGGGCGCTCCCCCGTGTGACGCCGACGACCCCCACGCGGCCCGCCCGCCCGCCGCAGTGGACGCTGCCCCGCACCGGCGCCGACCTGGGCGACCTGTTCCGGCTCCCCGAGGCGCTCTGGGTCGGTGGCCCCGACACCACCGCCTTCATGATGGCTGGGCGAGGCGCCCTCGTCGCCGCCGGCACGGCCGGCTGGATCCAGGTTCGCGACATCCTGGTGCCGCTGTGGGCCGGCGCGTGGTCGGCCAACGGGCTGGGCGATGGCGCGGTCGGCCCTTCGTGCAGCGCCTGGGGTGGTCTACGGCTGCCCTTCCCGGCCCGCTACGAACTGGTCCAGGCGCTGGCCCCCGGCGACCGCCTGGTCATCACCACGGCGGACCAGACAGCCCACTACCGCGTCACGGCGGTCGAACTGCTCTCCGACCGCGAGATACAGGCCATGTGGGAGTGTGTCGGGAGCGGCCAGGCCATGCTCATCGCGCCCTATGAGGTGCTGCGCGGCGGCCGCCTCGTCGTCTGGACCGCGCTTGAGTGAGGACGGCCCCCCCCCCCTGGGTCGCCCCCCCCTCCCCCCCCCGGGGGGGTGGGGGGCGCCCCACGGCTGTGGTACACTAGACCGCGTCATAGAGCGACAGGCGCGCGAAATCACGGCCTGGTTGGTAGTCCAGGCGCACCCTTGGGTGCCAGTATCCTTCCCCTCCCGGGATGTCCGGCGCGTCTGATAGGGTTTCAGGGAGGGCTGTATGGTGACACTGACCGTCTATTTTGAGGCTCCATGGTGGGTGGGGGTGGTCGAGATGGAGGCGGACGGTGAGCTGCGCGTGGCCCGCCAGGTCTTTGGCAGCGAGCCGCCCAACGAGGTCGTCTACCTGTTTGTCCTGCGCGAGCTGGCCGACGTGCTGGCCCGCGCCCGTCTCGCCACGGCGTGCGACACCCCGCCGCCGCGCCCGCTCAACCCCAAACGGGCGGCGCGCGAGGCCGGGCGGCTGACTGAAGTGGTCGGCCTATCTACCCGCGCCCAGGAGGCGTTGCGCCTGGAGCGCGAGGCGCACAAGCAGGCACGCCAGGTCAAGTCGAAGGCCGAGCGCGAACACGAGGCGGAGGTCAAGCGCGCGAAGGCGCGGGCCAAGGCCCTGGCGAAGCGGCGCGGCCACTAGCGCAGAGACCGGACTGGTCCTAAAAACCGGTCCGGTCTCTGTTGTGTGCAGTTGTCGTGTGGGCCGTTAGCCCTTGATGATGCCGATGAAGTGGCCTTCGGGGTCGGTGAACATCGCCATGGTCACATAGCCTGGAATCTCGGTCGGAGGGATGACCATCTTGCCGCCCAGGCGCTCGACGGTGTCCAGCGTCGCCTGGAGATCGGGCACGGTGACGTAGAAGGTCACATACGAGTCGCCCGGCCCCGCTCCAATGCCGACCGTCGGCGACGGCGGCTCGGCGTTGACCATGTTGTAGCTCATCTCGGGCATTGCCTGGATGTTCCAGTCGAACACCTGGCCGTAGAACTCGCGCAGCGCGTCCGCGTCCCGGCCGTTGATCTCGACGTGTGAAACCAGATTCGCCATGCTAGGTCTCCTTGGGTGTGAGTATGGGGGAGTGAACTTTCCCTCCAGCGAAGGAAAGGCTGGACCGTGACCCAAATTGTACTGCCATCATAACAGATTGGCCTACCAATGTCAACTGGAATCCGAACATATTTTCTAGTATTATGCGGCGGCGAGCCATTTGGTTCGCCGCCGCGGGTCGTTTCGACTTGAAAATTCCCTGTTCTGCCTCTTGACATTCCCCCTGTTTCTTAGTATAATATCCTCAGAACAATAGTTCTCAATCGAGAACGCTGCTTCCTTCTCCGTTTTATCGTGCCGCCCCCCGGTCTAGCGAAGGAAGGTCCCTGTGCCCAAGGAAAAGACCCTCATCCCCAACAAGCAAATCGAGTTGATGTTCTTCCGCATCGCCAGCGACGCCGAGGTCCAGAAGTACGTCGAGCTGGCCGAGGGTGGGCTGCGCCACACCGCGTCGGCCTACGCCTCCAACAAGGTCTACCACCTGTTCATGGACCTGGTGGACCTGGCCGAAGCCATCGGCGCCCTGCCCGTCCCGTCCGCCGACCTGCCCGAGACCGACCCGCCCGGTCAGCCGGTCCAGCCGCCCCTCATCATCGGCGGCTATGCACCGGACCACGCCGTGGCGATGGGCGAAGGCTATCGCTCGCGCATGCGCCAGGAACTGCGCGTCCTGCCCGGCGGCTCGCCTCGGGTCAAGACGCGGTGAGGGCGGGTGACGGGTGACGCCTTCTGCCAGCCCGTGGCCTAAACGCCACGGCTCTTGTCCGCCTTCTGCCTTCTGCCTTCGGCCTTCTGATTACCTCCTCCCCTCCGCCCCGCCCGTCTCCCGCTGAAGACGGTGCGGGGCGCTTCGCGTGTCCAGGCGGCGGAGACCCTAAAAGTATGAATTCGGTCGTGGTCCTTTATCCACCTAACGTATGATGACAATTCACCGAACTTGTCGTATAATTAGGGGTAGATGGGACGATTTAGACGATGATTTAACGGAGGGGCCGTGCTGGATGAGATTGATCAGCAGATTGTGGCCTTGCTCCAGGCCAACGGCCGCGCCAGCCACGCCGAGATCGGACGGGCGGTGGGGCTGACGGCGTCCTCGGTCTACGAGCGGGTGCGCAAGCTGGAAGAGCGGGGCATCATCCGGGGCTACCGTGCCCTGGTGGACCCCGTCGCCCTCGGCCAGACCATCACCGCCTTCATCCGTGTCCGCCAGATGGCCGATGTCGCCCCCTTCGAGCGCGCCGTGCTGGCCGAGCCGGCCGTCCTGGAATGCCACGACATCACGGGCGACGACTGCTACATTGTGAAAGTCCACGCCCGCCACACGACGGAGCTGCACTCGATCCTGCAGCGGCTGCGCGCGGCGGCGGGGAATGCCAATACTGTTTCGTCTATTGTGTTACATACCGTTAAGGAGAACAGTCCGATTGTGGTGAACGCGGTCGAACTGGAGAAGGAGACAAAAGATGCGCCTCAACCCAGCCGAGAAAAGCTGGCCCAGCTTCAATGATACCCCGCACGAGCGCCCGGTCCTCGGCTACGACGGCGAAGGCCGCGCCCTGGCCTGGCTCATGGGTGTCTTCGGCGGCCTGACCGTGCTGTCGGCGATTCTGGTCTGGCTTGTCTAACGCCGCCCCCTAGGTGCGCGTCACCGCAGGACGCAGGATAATCACCCTATCCTGCGTCCTGTGCCTTATTTCGAGCCTGTTGGAGACCGTCCACCCCCTGGAGACCGCATGGCCCACCGTCTACGCCTGCTCGGCGCCTTCGCCGCCATCTACCTCATCTGGGGTTCGACCTTCCTCGCCATCCACGTCGCCGTCGAGACCATGCCGCCCTTCCTCATGGCGGCGGCTCGCTTCGTGAGCGCGGGCGCGATTGTCTATGCCATCGGCCGCCTGACGGGCGCACCCAGCCCGTCGCGGCGCGACTGGACCTATACCACGGCGGCCGGGGCGTTGATGTTCCTCGGCGGCAACGGCGGTCTGGCCTGGGCGTCGCAGTACGTCCAGTCCGGACTGGCCGCGCTGATTATGACCCTCATCCCGGTCTGGATGACGCTGCTGGAGTGGTTGTGGCGGGGCGGGGCGCGGCCCCATCGGGTCGTCTTGCTCGGGCTGGCGCTGGGGTTTGGCGGCGTCGCGTTGCTCATTGGGCCCGGCGCGGTGCGCGGCAGCGGCGAGGTCAACTTGCTGGCGGCGCTGGCCGTCGTCGCCTCGTCCCTGCTGTGGTCCGTCGGCTCGATCTTCGCCCGTGGCACGCGGCTGGCCTCGCCCGCCATCCTGGTCACCGGCATGCAGATGCTCGGCGGCGGGCTGCTGTTGCTGCTGGTGGGTGGGCTGCTGGGCGAGTTCGGCCACGTGCGGCTGACGTCGGTCGCCCCCATCGCCTGGCTCGGGCTGGCCCACCTCATCCTGCTGGGCGCGGTCGTCGGCCACTCGGCCTACTTCTGGCTGCTCAAGGAGGTCAACCCGGCCCTGGTGGCGACCTATGCCTTCGTCAACCCCATTGTCGCCGTCTGGCTCGGCTGGGCCTTCGCCGGCGAGGCCGTGACCGGGCGGATGCTGGCCGCCTCGGCCATTATCATCTCCGCCGTCGCCCTCATCACCCTCTACAGCGGCCGGCGGTCGGGCCACCGCGTCGAGGTGGAGGGGCGACCAGTGGTCAAAGGAGTCCAGTCGTGAAACTGCGTGACTTCGGCGCGATTCTCCTGCTCGGCTCGATCTGGGGCGCGTCCTACCTGTTTATCAAACTCGGCGTGGCCGTCATGCCGCCCGCCACCTTCGTCCTGGGGCGGGTGGTCATCGCGGGCCTGGTCAGCTTCGCCATCCTCAGCGCGCGGCGCATCCCGCTGCCCAACACGCGGCCGGTGTGGGCCACCTTCGCGGTCATGGGCCTGCTCAACGGCGCGATTCCCTATACCCTGATTACCTGGGGCGAACAGGCCATTGACAGCGGCCTGGCCGCCATCCTCATCGCCGCCGTACCCATCTTCACCGTCATCTTCGCCTGGTTCTTCCTGCCGGAAGAGCGGCTGACCTTCACGAAAGGCGCGGGGATTGTCCTGGGCTTCCTGGGGGTGGCGGTGCTGATTGGCCCGGATGCGCTGGCCGGGGCGCATAAAAACCTGCTGGGCGACCTGGCGGTGGTGGGGGCAGCGGCGAGCTACGGCGCGGCCTTTGTCTGGGCCAGGATTCGGCTGCGCGGCGTGCCGCCCATGGCCGCGACCACGGCGCAGATGGCGATGGCGACGCTGTGGATGCTGCCCGTCACGCTGGTCGTGGACCGCCCCTGGCAGTTGCGTTTCGCCCCGACCAACGCCACCCTGGTCGCGCTGGCCTCGCTGCTGGCGCTGGCCGTGGTCGGCACGTCCCTCGCTTATGTCCTGTACTACTGGCTGGTGGCCGAGGTCGGCGCGACGCAGGCCTCGCTGGTGACCTACATCTCGCCGTTCATCAGCCTGGTGTGGGGCGCGCTCTTCCTGGGCGAGCAGCTCACCCTGGCCGCCTTTGTCGGCTTCGGCCTAATTCTGCTGGGCCTGGCCCTGATCAACGGTTTCGCGGTCCAGGTGGCCCGCCGCCTGACTGCACGAGGCGCGCATGACTTTTGAACCCTACCCCGTCCCTGGCAGGCGCGACGGCTGGGTCTGGCTGCTGACCCTGTTTAGCGTGGCCGGCTTTATCGAGGTGACGGTCTACGGCCAGTTGGGCGCGTTCACCCCGCTCTACCTGCCCCGCTTCGGCATTCCCGTGGCGGACGTCCCGCAGTGGACCGGCCTCATCGCCGGCCTCGCCAGCGGCCTGGGTATCCCCTTCCTGCCGCTGTGGGGCGCGCTGGCCGACCGCTACCGCCGGCAGCCGGTCATCGTCCGCTCCTACGCCGCGCTGCTCGTCGCGCTGGTGGTCATGCTCCTGGGGGCTAACATCTGGACCTTCGTCCTGGGGCGGAGCGTGACCAGCCTCGCCTGGGGCAACACCGGCTTGATGATGGCGACCCTCTCGGAGCGCGCGCCGCGCCAACGCCTGGGGCTGGCCTTCGCCATCCTCAACAGCGCGGGGCCGGTCGGCGCGTTCCTAGGGCCGCTGCTGGGCGGGCCGATTGTGGACCGCTGGGGCTTCCCGGCCCTGCTCCTCGTGGACGCTGGCCTGATTCTGCTCGTCTGTGTGGCCCTCAGCGTCGGCTACCACGACCCGTATGGAGGCGCGGCGCGCGGCTCGGTGCTGCGCATGGCCGCCGAGTCGGTGACGGTGACGTGGCAGGCGCCGCAACTCCGGCCGCTGTTCCCCGCCCTGTTCCTCCTGTTGTCCGGCTGGATGATGGCGACCGCGTACGCCCCCCTGGTCGTGACCGCGCTCTACGAGGGCGCCGACGTGGGGACGGTGGTGGGCCGGGTCATCGGTCTGGGCGGGCTGACCAGCCTGGCCCTGAGTCCCGTGGTCGGCGCGCTGGCCGACCGGTACGGCCACTGGCGGGTGCTGCTCATTGGCGCGGGCCTCGCGGTCCTGCTCTGGCCGCTGCCGGGCCTGGCGCGGTCGCTGGCCGGCTTCACCGTCGCCTGGGGTGTCCTCAACGGCGTGGCGTCCGGCGTCTTCGCCCTGTCGTTCACCGTGCTGGCCGGGGCGGTCCCGCCTGACCTTCGCGGCCGCGTCATGGCCTTCGCTTACCTGCCCATGAACGTCGGCGGCCTGGTCGGCCCGGCCCTGGGCAGCCTGGTCACGCGTCTCAGCCTGTTCGCCATTTTTCCCACCGCCGCCCTGCTTACCGCCCTCGGCCTGGTCGGCCTGCTCGCCGCCCGCCGCG
Organism: uncultured Anaerolineales bacterium; assembly: GCA_964522005.1. Classification (GTDB taxonomy): domain Bacteria; phylum Chloroflexota; class Anaerolineae; order Epilineales; family JAHCIE01; genus JAHCIE01. Next base: position 6,757 of record CAZFUK010000202.1, read on the forward strand.
CGGCAGAACCGCTGCTCATGGAACCATACACCACGGAGCCACAGAGGCTACGGAGCGAATAAACACTTATCTACTCCCTGCTCTCCGCGCCTCTGTGGTGAACCCGCTACGTGGCACCGAGCCTGCTAAGCAAAGGCTAACGGGCTAAGTTAACCTTGGTGACAGGAGACGAGATGCCAGATGCGGTGAGCCAGAGGGTGTTCGCGGAGTATGTGCCCCCGTTTGAGTTGACGTCCGATATGCTGTTCGCGGCGGCCCTGGCCCCGGCCGGTCCACTGCGCCGCGCCTTCCCCCAGATTCCCTTTCTGACGCTGGCGGGGCGTGTCCCCCTCGCCATGTGGTTCAGCCGCATTACGGGGCTGGGCTACGGCACGCCCGACGGGGGGCGCGCCTGGGAGGGGGGGCCGGACAGCGTGCTCTACAACGAGCTAAACATTGTCGCTCTGGAGCGGCGGGCCGCCCTGTTCGTGCCGGGCATCTACGCCACCAGCGAGCGGACCATCCGCGTCGGCCACGGCTACGGCATGCCCAAGGAGCCGACGCAGATGACCCTCCAGGTCCAGGGGCCGCGCTTTGTGTCCGACGTGCGCGTCAACGCCCAGTTGAGCCTGGTCCACGCCCGGCTGCTGGGACGCGGCTCGCTCCCCGCCCGGCTGCTGGCCTGGCTGTGGCCGCGCTGGGTCGGCCCGGTCGAGTTCCCGGCCGGCGACCGGGTCAAGGCACGCATTGACGCCGCGCCCAGGGTCCAACTGGCGCGGATCCAGAACGGCCGGCTGGCGCTGGGCGAGAGTTGGCTGCCCGACCCGGTGCCCCTGCTGCCGCTGGGCCTCTACGTCACCCAACTGCGCATGACGCTGCCCCCGCCGCCCGGTGTGCCCTCGTCCTCAGCGCGGGCGGCGCAGACGACTACGCCGCTATCCTAGCGCCCACGCTTTGTTCGCCCCGGCCCTGGTCAAGGCCGCAGCCTAAGCGGAATGGGTAGAATGCCTCACAGCGTTCTACCCATTCTGTTCATTCTGTAAATTCTGTCAAGCAGGTCTACGTCCAGTTGGGGAAGTACAGCGCCAGCAGGATGCCGGTGGCGTTGAACAGGGTGTGGACGACGATGCACGTCGTGGTGTTGGCGTAGCGGCGGATGAGGCCGAGGACAATCGCCACGACGAAAATCTGGACCAGGGCGGGCGTGAAGCCGTACTGGGCGTGGACGATCATAAACAGGAGCGAGGTCAGCGGCAGGCCCAGGCGGGGCTGGAGCGCGCCGCGAAACAGAATCTCCTCGCCGATGCCCGCCGACAGCCCAATGGTCAGCGCACCGGGGATGGAGATGAACGAGCCGAAGAGGGCTTCGCTCAGCCGGCCAAACTGCTCGTAGCCCGTCGGCAGGACGGTCCGCCACACCAGGCTCACCAGGAAGTCGAGCAGCAGCAGGCCCAGCCAGGCGGCGAGGGCGATGGACAGGTAGGCCGGTGTCAGGCGGCCCAGGCCCAGCCGCGCCAGGGTGTCGCGCCAGCCGCGCCGGATGGTCCAGCCCACGCCAAAGAAGCCGTACAGGACAAACATCAGTCCCTGGAGCCAGAGCAGGGGGAGCGAGTTGAACGTTTCGAGCGACGCCTGCTGCGGGGAGTTGGGGTCGGCCAGCGACATGGCGACGGGCAACTGGGCCACGCTCACGCCAATGACCAGCAGCGTCAGGCTGAGGGCCACGCCGTGGACGATGGACGCGGGGTTGATGGGCAGGACGTAGGCCAGGCCGCGCCGCACGACGGGCGCCAGGGGCAGCAGGGCCAGGAAGCCCGTGCCCAGCATGACCAGGCCCATCAGGGCCAGGACCAGCGGCGACGTGGGCAGGCCGGTGGCGGCGCCTGGAGTGTTCGCGCTGTTCAGGCCGGCGAGGGCGGTCAGCGGGCCGCACGCCACCAGCAGCAGGCAGGCCAGCACGTCCAGGATAATCGCCACGACGCGCGCGGTTGGGTAGCGCTCGCCCAGGTTAGCGGCGAGAATCAGGACCAGCGGGACGAGGAACAGCA
>CAZFUK010000203.1:0-5679 GCA_964522005.1 uncultured Anaerolineales bacterium
CCGAAGATTTTCTCTCAGTAGAGGCCGTCCATCTCTTGGCGGAGACGGCGGTAGTTGATGGTCTCCGGCTTGGTGACTTCGCCGTGGGACCAGCTGCGAATCTCCTCGGGGGAGGCCAGGCTGATGCGGATGGCATTGAATTCTTTGAGGTCCAAAATAGTCCTCCTCAACACACTCGGTTCTCAGTCAGGCGAGCAAGACCACTGAGGGAGCGGGGCCACCCAGCAAGGGTGGAGCCTCACGCTCGACGAGCCGCCGCGCGGCTTAGGGAACACATCGGCGGGCCAGAGCCGCCACCGAGAGGTGGATGTCCACCACTCCCAATTGACGATGGTGGATTGACGATTTACGATTGAATGAGGCGGGGTAATCGTCAATCGTCAATGATCAATCGTCAATGGAGAGGGGCGCCTTTGTTCGACACCTCATCGCCGGGCAGCCCCTTCGGGCAGCCGATGGGTCAGGACGACCGGTCTATAGAGTTGTGATTGGACCACGTGTCGCGGGGCGCGTGGGCGCAGAGACACGCAGAGAGGCGGGCCTGAATCGCCCGCCGGACGGGGGTGAGAGCGAATGATGCCGCCAGCGTCGGCGGCATATTTGGGGCGAGGGGGAGCGGCGAGTTTCCCGCTGGTGACGCGGTCGAGGAAGGATAATAACAGGGTGTGGGTGTGCGACACAAGCCAGGCCAGACAATGGTATAAACGCACACCGCGTCCAGTTGGGTAAACGACAAGAGAAGACTGGTTCAACTCGATGATGGAACCGCGCGGCTTCCCCGCTAGCCCGCGCGTTCAAAAGGCTCCCGCATGCTTGCCCGCCCGCCGCCATAGACTCAAGTGTCTATTATACTCGCCTTTTTCGCGTTTGTCAATAGCGGAATCAGGCGAAATCTTGGCACGGATGGGATGCGGGGGCGGAGCGTTTCTTACGCCCTGTAACGGCTCCCCAAGCAGGGAGATGCCTGGACAACGGCTCAAGCCCCTCGACTGTCACCCTGAGCGGAGCGACCTGTGCCCTGTACTCAGGGTAAGGGTCTCGCCTTTCGAGACGTGAGATGCTTACCCTGAGTACCCTACCTGCGGTAGGGCAGGCAGGGGACAGGTCACTTCGCTCAGCATGACAATGGGGACGTGTAGTACACTGACGGTTTCGACTGTCATCCTGAGCAAAGCGAAGGATCTGCTCTGAGTAGGGCGTCGGAGCAGATCCCTCACTTCGTTCGGGATGACCATCGCGGATGACAACCAAATTGGACACCCACTACCGCGTTGGTTCGGGCTGGGCGGCGCGCTGGCCGTTGCCGGCTGCTTTAACCTCCTGGACTACCTTGTCCAACTCGAACGCCGTCTCGTAGTTGGGCACCTTCTTCCAGTCCGCCAGGAAGCGCTCCAGACCCGCGTCGGTCAGCGGGTGCTTGAAGAGTTGCTCCATGACCTTGAAGGGCATGGTGGCGACGTCGGCGCCGGCCAGGGCGGCCTGGACGATGTGCAGCGGGTGGCGGATGCTGGCGGCCAGCACTTCGGTCTCATAGCCGTAGGTGGCGAAGATCTGGGCCAGGTCGCGCACGACCTGCATGCCGTCCTCGCTGATGTCGTCGAGGCGGCCGAGGAAGGGGCTGACAAAGGTCGCGCCCGCCTTGGCGGCTAGCAAGCCCTGGGTCGTGGAGAAGACCAGGGTGACGTTGGTCGGGATGCTTTCGTCGCTGAGTTGGCGGACGGCGGCCAGGCCGTTGGGGGTCATGGGAATCTTGGCGACGATGTTGGGCGCCCAGCTACACACGGCGCGCGCCTCGGCCATCATGCTCTCTTTGTCCAGGCTAACCGTCTCCGCGCTGACGGGGCCTTCGACAATCGAGGCGATTTCCTCGATCAGCCCCCGAAAGGTGCGGCCCTCCTTGGCCGCCAGGGTCGGGTTGGTGGTGACGCCGTCCAGGATGCCCCAGTCATACGCCTGCCGAATCTCGTCCACGTTGCCGGTATCCAGAAAGAACTTCATGCGCCCTCCTTGAGTAAGGCTAAAAAGCGATCCTGGCCCTCGAAGGGGCCAACGATGGTCAGGTGTAGTTGGTCCGGACGCAGCAAGCGGCGGGCCACGCGTTGGAGGTCGTCGGGCGTCACCCGCTCGACGCGCTCGACCAGGTCGGCGGCGGTCAGAATCTCCTCGCGCACCACGGCCTGGCTGGCGAGGGAGTCGGCAATCTCGGTCGTATCTTCCAGGCTGAGCAGCAGCCCGCCCTTGATGTACTCCTTGGTCTTCAGGAGTTCGGCCTCGGGCACCGGCTCGTCGCGCAGCCGCCTGAGGTGACCGAGCAGGGCGCGAATCGCGCGGGTGGCGCGGGGCGGGTCCACGGCGGCATAGAGAATCAGCGCACCGGTGTCGTGCTCGTAGCCGTCGTCGCTGTAGACATTATACGCCAACGCCGAGCGTTCGCGTAGGTCGAGGAAGAGGCGCGAACTCATGCCGTCGCCGAGCAGGGCGCTGAGGACTTGCAGCGCGTGGCGGTCGGGGTCGAACATGGACAGGCCGGGGACGGTCAGGCGGAGGTGGGCCTGCTCGATGGGCCGCGTCCCGACGCGCACGCGGGGGCCGGGCCGGAGGGCGGGGGCCGGGGGGAAGCCGGGCGTCGGGCCAGGGGTCCAGTCGCCCAGCCGGGCGGCAATCTCGTCCAGAGCCTGGGCCGGGTCGAAGGCGCCGGCCAGGGCAATCACGGTGTTGTTGGGGCGGTAGTAGGCGTCCAGGTGCGCCTGGAGGGTGGCCGGGCGCATGGCGCGCAGGCTCACCTCCGTGCCGTGGACGGGGCGGCCCAGCGGGTGGTCGCCAAACATGAGTTCGTCGGCCAGCAGGGCCAGCCAGCTCTCCGGCTCGTCGGAGACCATGGACAGCTCTTCCTGGATGACCTTGCGCTCTTTGGCGACATCGGCGGCGCGGAGGCGGGGGCCGCGTAGCATGTCGGCCAGGACATCCAGGGCGGTGACGTAGTGGGCGGCCGGGACGCGGGCGCTGTAGGCGGTGCGGGCGTAGGTGGTGAAGCCGTCCAGCGAGCCGCCGACACCTTCGACGGCGAGGCTGATTCGGTCCGGCGTAGGGTAGCGCCGGCCGCCCTTGAACAGCATGTGTTCCAGGAAGTGGGACACGCCCGCCGTCTCGGCCGTCTCGTGGCGGGAGCCGACGCCGACGTAGACGGCCACCGCGACGGAGTAGCGGTCGGGCAGAGGCACGGTGAAGACGCGCAGGCCGTTGGGCAGCGTGGTCAGAGTGTAGGTATCCGCGAGATTGAGAGTGAGCATTTGGTATGAGTTAGGTTGCCTTTATTGGTATGTCATGCTGAGCGAAGCGAAGCATCTGCTCTGAGGAAGGTTGCCAGAGCAGACCCTGCGCTTCGCTCAGGGTGACAGTCGCACCATTCGCTGCAACAGAGCCAGTCAAGCTCCATTGGACCTGTCAGGTCTGTTTCTGCCGTCACGCCAGGCCGAGGCGGTCGAGGTCGGCCTCGTTCAGTCCAAAGAAGTGGCCGAGTTCGTGGAGGACGGTCGTGCGCACCTCGCGCCGAATGTCGGCGTCGGCGGTGTAGTCGGCCAGGATAGGGCCGCGATAGACTACAATGACGGGTGGGGCCATCAGGCTGCCGTCGTAGCCCACGGCCGGGCCGCGCTGGAGGCCGTAGAGCGTCTCGTCGGGCGGAACCCCCATTTCGTCCAGTTCACGCGCGTCGGGCCAGTCCTCGACGGTGATCGCCACCCGTTCGAGATAGGGCCGGAACGCGGCGGGCAGGCTCGCCAGGGTCTCTTCCACGAGGCGGTCGAAGTGGTCACGGGTGGCGACGCGGCGGGCCGCGCGGCGGGGGAGGGAGCGTCGGTGTTTCATACCCCTCCGACCTCTCGATACCCCTCCACCACCCGATCTGTTAGCCTTTGTTTCAAGGCGTCCGGTATAAACGCCGCCTGGAGCGCGGCCAGATTGCAGCGCAGGAAGTGCTCTGGCCCCCAGCCAAAGACACGCTGCAGCTTCTCGTACTCCTGGGTCAGGGTGATGTCGGTGACGGTGCGGGCGTCGGTGTTGACGCCGACGGACAGCCCGGCCCCGTAGAGCCGGTCAATAGGGTGGTCGGGGTAGTCGGCGTAGATGTTGGTCTGGACGTTGGAGGTGGGGCACACCTCCAGGTGAATCCCGTGGCGGCGGAGGTGGGCCAGCAGGGCCGGGTCTTCGATGCTGCGGACGCCGTGGCCGAGACGCGACGGCCCCAACCCTTCGAGGGTTTCCCAGACGCTGTCAGCCCCGCGTGCCTCGCCCGCGTGAGCCGTGCAGGGCAGGCCGGCGGCGTGGGCGTAGCGGAAGGCGGCGAGGTGGGCGTCAATGGGGTAGCCGGCCTCGTCGGCGGCGATGTCAAAGCCCGCGACCAGGCTTCCCCGGAACTGCTCCACAAGCTTCACCGTGGTCAGGCTCTGCTCGGTGGAGAAGTGGCGCAGGGTACACAGGATGAGCCGGCCTTCGACGCCCGTGCGCCGAGCCGCCTCGACGGCAGCGGCTTCGACGGCGGCCACGACAGCCTGGGGCGACAGACCATGCTCGGTATGCAGCAGCGGGGCGAAGCGCAGTTCGGCGTAGACCACGCCATCCTGGGCGAGTTGCTCGAACACGTCATGCGTGACCAGCCGCAGCGCCGCCTCGGTCTGCATCAGGGCGACGCTCCTGGGCGGACGGGTGAGGAAGTCGGCCAGGTTGGTGCACTTGGCGGGGGCGATGAAGCGGTCGCGGTACTCGTCCAGGGTGACGTCGGGCGCGAGTTGGGCGACGACGGCGTAGCTGAGCGAGCAGTCGAGGTGGAGGTGGAGTTCAACCTTGGGCAGGCGGGTGAAGTGCATGGAGGGTTAGCCGAGGCCCAGTTCGCGCAGCCGCTCCTCACCAAAGCCGAAGTGGTGGGCGACTTCGTGGAGGACGACGCGGCGCACCCGGTCGCGGATGGCGGCGTCGCGGTCAGGGAGCGTGTCGGGGTAGAGGAGTTCAATGGACCCCTGGAAAATGGTGATCTTGTCGGGCGGGACGAGGGACAGGGACGACGGGCGGCGGGGGCGCGGGATACCCTCGTACAGGCCGAGCAGGAGACCACCGGCGCGGACGCCAACGCGGCTGAGTTGGTAGTGGGTCGGCCACGGCTCGATGACGACGGCGACGTTCTCCAGGTAGGGCTGGAAGTCGGCGGGGATGCTGTCCAGCGCCTCGGCGACGAGTTGCTCAAAATGGTTGGAGTACATCATAGCTCTATCCCCCGCTCACCAGTTTTAACCGAGCTGAGGAGCGATGCGGATCAACCAGGCGGCGACGAGCGCGGCCAACAGTAGCCAGACCGCGACGATGACCACTGCGGCGACGCGGTTGACCGGCTTGCCCTGCTGCACTATCTCGCGGGCTTTGGCGCGGTTCTCGGCCATCACCTCGGCCGGTATCAGGCGCAGGGCCAGGGCCACGCCCAACGGCACCAGCACCAGGTCGTCCAGGTAGCCCAGGACGGGAATGGGGTCGGGGATCAGGTCAATCGGGCTGAAGGCATAGCCGACGACGCACGCGGCGAAGAGGCGGGCGTACCACGGCACGCGCGGGTCGCGGTAGGCCAGGTAGAGGGCGTAGACTTCGGTCTTCAACGCCCTGGCCCACTGTTTCCAGCCCTCTAGCCTAGCG
>CAZFUK010000203.1:5779-8753 GCA_964522005.1 uncultured Anaerolineales bacterium
GCGTTTGTTGCCATCCACGAAGGGATGATTCATGACCAGGGAGAAGCCGAGCGCCGCTGCCTTCTCCGCCAGCGTCGGGTATAAATCCTCCCCGCCGAACGTCATGCGCGGCTGAGCCAGCGCGGCCTCCAACGCCCCTAAATCGCGGATGCCAGCCGAGCCACCTGTTTGAGCCATCATGTTTAGGTAGAGGGTGATGGCCTGTTTCCGAGTGAGGTAGCGCATTAGGCGAGGCGGCGGTAGAGGTCCTGGTTCTTAGCCAATAGATAGTCCATGGAGTCTTGAAAGTGGTCATCGGGCGGTTCAAGGAAGTCTTCAATGGCTAGCCGTGCCAGGTCTTCTAGCGCCATGCCGAGTTTCTCCGCCAGGGTCTGGAGTGCGGACAAGGTATGAGCCGAGACTCGAACAGTAATAACGCCTTCCTCAGCCACCTCAACCACGGGTTCGTGCTTCAGAGTCATAGAATTATCCTGCTTTCACGTTGCCGCGTGTACGCGAGCCGGCCACGCCCAGAGCATAGCGAACTTCGGGCCACCACTGGCGCACCTGCCACAGCTTGGGGTGCTCGGCCGGGAAGCTCTGGTAGTAGGGGCCTTGCTGGCGGATGAAGTCGTAGGCCGCGTCGGTCGGGCGCATGAGCTTATTGACAATGCCCATGTACCACTCGCGGTGGTCGGGGCGGTCGGTGGCTTCGGCCAGGTAGCGATACTGGACGAGGTAGGCGCCGCGCTCGTTCTCCAGTGTCCCGAACAGATACGGCCCCTGCGTCGTGTGGACCAGTTCGTGCACCAGGCGGTCTGGTTCCAGGTAGTAGCGCATCGAGGTCGGGAAGAAGACGCGCCAGCCGAGCCAGACCGTTCCGCCCGGCCCGCCCAGCGCGTCATTGAACACGACCTGGATGCGGCTGGCGCGCAGATACTCGGCCCAGGCGTGGCCGAGGGCGGTCTGGTCGAGGACGGCCAGCGCGTCTACGACGGCCTGGGGGAAACGGTAGTAGGACATAGCAGGATACCGTAGGAAGACGTAGGAAGGCGTAACCGTAGGGGCAGGGTCGCCCTGCCCTGGACGAGGTAACCTCGCCCCTACCGCTTGGCCTCCAGGATAATCAACTGCGTGCCCTCTTCGGGCACGTCCTTCTTCTGGATCTTGAGCACTTCTAGCTGGCTCACGTCCTTGCTCTCGGCGCCCATGGCTTTGAGGAACTTGTCCAGCTTGTCGAGCTGGGTCGTCTCGCCGTCGAGGCGGTAGTGCATGGGGATGACGAAGCGCGGGTCGAGCAGGTTGATGACCTCCACGGCCTGCGTCGCGTTGAGGGCCGCGCCGTCGCCCACGGGAATCATCAGCACGTCAATCGGGCCAATCGCCTCGGCCTGGCTCTGGTTCGGGATGTGGCCCAGGTCGCCCAGGTGGCAGACACGCAGATCCTCGGCGTCCAGCACGTATACCGTGTTCGCGCCGTGGATGGACCCCTTCTTGCCGTCGTGATAGGTGGGGATGCCGAAGATGAACATCCCTTTGACCTCGTACTCGCCCGGCCCGCGAATAATGTACGGGTCGCCCTTGACGGCGTCCACGTTGTTGTGGCCGCTGTGCTCGTGGCTGACGGTGACAATGTCGGCGGTGGTGCGCGGCATGCTGGCAAGGCCCAGCGCCTTGCCTGAGTACGGGTCTTGCACCACGAAGCCGTCGCGCGTGCGGATGCGGAACGCGCTATAGCCAAACCAGGTAATCTCCATTACTGGTCAAACCTCTCGATCTTGGCGGCGTCGCGCTGGTCTTCCAGCCAATCCTGGAACTTCATCTGGCGTAGCTCCTGCCAGCGCTCGTCGGGCAGCTTGCGGTTAGGGTCCTTCTCGAGGACCTGGATGATGTGATAGCCGAACTGGGTCTGGATGGCCGGGCTGAGTTCGCGGGGCTTGAGGCTAAAGGCCGCCTGCTCGAACTCGGGCACCATCAGCCCCCGCGGGAACCAGCCGAGGTCGCCCCCGGCGCTGGCGCTGCTGGGGTCCTGCGACACCTCGCGCGCGACCTTGGCGAAGTCCTCGCCCTTGTTGAGGCGGTTGAGCGCCTGGGCCGCCTGGTCCGGCGTCTGGACCAGGATGTGGCGGGCGTGGACCTGCTCCATGGTCTGCGGCACGCCCTGGGTGACGGCATCGCGGACCTTGTTACCGAGCAGTTGGGTGCGCTGCGTGGCGGCGAACATGTCGCGCGTCAAGCCACGGGCCGCCAGCGCCTTCTCAAACTCCTGCTGGCCGCCCATGTCCTTGATCAGACCCTCGAGCGACTGGTTCAGTTCGGCGTCGGTGATGGTGATGCTGTTCTTCTGAGCATACTGACGGATGAGGGCCTCGCCAATCAGGCTTTCGAGGACCTGGTTGTTGATGGTCTGGAGGGCCTGCTGGCCTTCGGCCGTGTTGGCGTTGAACTTGGGGTCGCTCATCAAGAAGCTGCGCGCCTGCGTCGCCTCCCGCTGGTAGTCGGCCATGCGGATCGGCTCGCCGTTGACCGTCGCCGCGACCGTCCCGTCGCCCTTGGCCGCGGCCGAGGGGGCCTGGCCGCCCTGCGTCTGGCCGCCCTGCGCGGGCGCGCTCTGGCCCTTGGCGGCGGCCGTGGGTTGCGCCGCCGGGGCCTGGCCGCCTGACGGTGCCGATGGCTTAGTCGCCGCGCCGGGGGCGGCGGTGGGCGCCGTCGCGGGCTGGCCCTGGCTCAGGGCCGGGGGGAGGGCCTGGGGCGTCGGCGTTGGGCTTTGACCAGTATTGCATCCCGCCACAAACAGCGCGAACACGAGCAGAGCGAGCGCGCTCCAGCGTAGTCGAGACATCCTGATGTACCTCTTTCTGACATAAATAAAACAGACGACTGACAAGAGGAGGCGGGAACGCTCTTGTCACGGGTCTGTCAGCTTCTCGCGGGTTGTTCTCAATTATAGCACAGGCGTTCTGGATTGACAAGCCTCTAGCCCTGGTCCAGCAGG
>CAZFUK010000204.1:0-8720 GCA_964522005.1 uncultured Anaerolineales bacterium
CGCGGGCGGCCTGGTCGAGCGCCGCCAGACTGGCCTCGGCCGGGTCGAGGGTTTGGCGCAGGGCCGCTCGTTCGTCCGCCAGCCGTTGCGCCTCGGCGCGCAACTCGGCCAGCCGCCGCGTCACGCCTGCCGCTTCGCCTGTCAGACCCTCCAGCCGTCGGGCGCGGTCCTGCGCGGCGCGCTCCGCCTGGACGTGGGCCTGCCGCCGTTGGTCCAGGGCGCGGGCCTGGGTCTGGCGGGCCTGCTGCGCGAGGGACGCCGCTGTCTGCGCCTGCCCTAGCCGCCCCTGCGACTCGCCTAAGTCGGGCAGTGGGTGGGCCGTCAGTTCGGCCACGCGGGCCTCGGCCTGGACCTGCGCCTCGGCCGCCGTCCGCGCCTCGGTCTGGAGTTGACCAGCCTGCTGCGCCAGCCGGGCATGGTCCTCGACCTGGCGGACGTGGGCGCGCTGGTGGAAGGCTTCCGCCGTCGCCGCCCGCTCCACCGCCGTCTCGGCCTCGGTCTGGGCCTGCCGCGCCGCGTCGCGCGTCTGGCGGCGGCGCCCTAGCTCGGCCTCGGCTGCCGCCACACGGGCGCGCACCGCGTCCGCCGCTTCCCGTGCCTGGGCGACCCCAGCCTGGGCCTCGCGGATGGCCGCCGCTAACTGGTCGTGGGTCGGCAGGCTGGCCCACTCGCGCTCGTGGGTCAATGTCGCCGCGTAGCTCGCCGTGCCCACCGTTAGGCTGCCGCCCGCGCCCACGACCAGGCCATCCAGCGTGACCAGGCGCAGGCAAGGCTGGCCCGCGTGGGTCCGCAGCTGGGCCAGGGCATCGTCCAGCGTGCCGGCCAGGGCCACGCCGTGTAGGGCGGCCTGGACCACGGGGCGATAGCGCGGGTCGCACGCCACCTGGTCGGCCAGCCAGGTGAGGGATGAGTCGTTTCCCGGGTCAGCGGGGCGCGTCACGCCCTCGCCCTCTACCACCATCAATGTCACGCTGCCCTGGTCGGCGCGGCGCACCTCGGCAGCGGCGCGGCGGGCATCTGCCCACGTCTCCACCACAACCGAGTGCAGTTGAGGCCCCAGCGCGGCGGCGACGGCGGTTTCGAGATGCGCCGGTACGCGGAGCAGGTGCGCCAGCGGGCCTACCAGGCCGGTCAGGCGGGGCGAGTCCAGGACCTTCTGCACGGCGCGGCCCAACTGGGCGCGGCGCACCTCGGCTAGCATGGCGCGGCGGTGTTCCGCCTGACGCTGCGCCTCGCGCGCCCGCTCGACGCCTTGCTGGGTGGCATCCACCGCCGCCTGGGCGGCCCGCGCCTCCTGCCGCACGGCATTGAGGCCAGCTTCGGCGTCTGCCACCGCCGCCTGGGCCGTCTTGACCGCCGCCTCGGTCTCGCTCAGCCGCGCCCGCGCCCCTTGGCTGCGCGCCTTATGCTCGGCCAGCGTCCCGGCGGCTTCGGCCACCGCGCGCTCCAGGTCGGCCAGCCGCTCGGCCACACTCTCGGCGCGCGTGCGGCGGTCGAGGGCGGTGTGGGCGGCGCGCTGGGCGGCCTGGCGGGCGGCGTCCAGGGCGGCTTGCCGCTGCTGGACCTCGGTCCGCGCCGCCTCATACTCGGTCTGAAGGCGGCGCAACTCGGCCTGGGCTTGCTCAGCGGCCTGACCTGCTTCCGCCATCTGCGCTTCGGCCTCGCGGACGGCCGCCTGGGCCGCCTCGGCCGCCTGGGCCAGCGTCTGCGCTTCCGCCTGGAGTTCGGCCTGGCGGGCGGTCAACTGGCGGCTGCGCTCCTCGGCCACGGCCAGGTCGCGCCGCACGCCTTCCGCCGCGTCGCGCAGTCGGCCGGCCTGGCGCCGCCCCGTTTCGACGGTGGCGCGCTGCCCGTCGCGCTCCTGGCGTAGGGCTTCGGCTCGCGCCAGGACCGCCTGCACCGCCTTTTCCAGGCCCTGGGCCTCGCGGCGGCGCTCGCCCAATGCGGCCTCCGCGACCTGGACCCCCTCGCGGGCGCGCGCCCACTGGTAGCCGTACCATGTGACGAGCAGCCCTTCCAACTCCGCGCTGAGGCGCTGGTGCTCCTGGACGCGGCCGGCCTGCCGTTCCAGCCGCCGCAGTTGGGGGGTTAGCTCGGCCAGGATGTCGTTGACGCGGGTCAGGTTGCCGCGCGTCTCTTCGAGCCGGGCCAGGGCGCGCTCGCGCTGCGCTTGCAAGGGCTTGATGCCCGCCGCCTCGTCGAGCATGGAGCGGCGTTCTTCGGGCCGCAGGGCGAGCGCCTGGTCCACCAGCCCCTGCCCGACGACGACAAAGGTATCCCCGGGCACGCCGCCCGCGCTGAGCAGGTGGGCCACGTCGCCCAGGCGGGCGCGCTGGCCGTTGACGAAGAACTCGTTGCTGCCGTCGCGGTAGACGCGGCGGGTGATGGTCACCTCGGCGGGCGCGTGGGCCAGCAGGGCCTCGGTCAGCTTGACGGGCCGCTCCGCCGCCCCGTTCGGCTCCCCCGGCTCCGCCTTGCCGTCCGCCTTCGCGCCCAGCCGAGGCGGGCGATACCAGCCGTTGCTGTTGTCCAGGGTCAGGCTGACCTGGGCCATGCCCACCTGGCTGCGCCCGTCGCTGCCGGCGAAGATCAGGTCCTCGCTCTTTTTGCCGCGCAGGTGGCGCACGTTCGTCTCGCCCAGCACCCAGCGCAGGGCGTCGGCGATGTTGCTCTTGCCGGAGCCGTTTGGCCCGACGACAGCGGTGATGCCGTCCTCAAAGAGGAGTTCGGTGCGGTGGGCGAAGCTCTTGTAGCCCTGGATTTCGAGCCGTTTCAAGCGCATAGGGAGTAGGGCGACCAACCGGGTAGGCGACCGGTCACAAGATGTTGTGGAGCAATAGGTTGAGTTGAACTAGGGGTAGTATACCCTGTTTTGGGGGTGGAGTCAATGCTGGAGGGGTGAATTCCACGGTCGATACAGTTAACATGAAGGCGCAGACTAGAAGTCTGCGCCTCTGCCATCTGGCACTAAGCGCGTGTTCAGCGCGCCGGCTTGATGTTCTGGTTGACGTGGAAGAAGTTGTGCGGGTCGTACTTGGCCTTGATCTTGGCCAGGCGGGCGTAGTTCTCCCGATACGCATTCTTCACCGGCTCCTCCCCTTCGTCCATCAGGAAGTTCAGGTAGGCGCCGCCCGCCGCGTATGGGTGCATCGCCAGCCAGTAGTCTCGCGCCCAGGCGATGAGGCGCTCGTTGTTGGTCGGGTCGCTGTCAACAGCGACGATGACCTGGGCGAAGGCCGCATCGCGGTAGCTCCACGCCGTCGCGTCCTTGGGGACACGCGCGGCGGCGCCGTTGATGGGATAGATGTGCATTGACGAGAACATCGTCGGTAGCTGCGAGCCGTACTTGATGTGCAGATCAATCATGTGGTCGTCGTAGTGGGTGAAGAAGTCGGCCTTCCAGTACCACTGTAGGCCCGGCGGATAGAGACCGTCGAACATGGACTGCAACGCGGGGAGAGGGATCGGGCCAGTGAAGTCTATGGCCGGCGGGAGCTTCTGGCGGATGGGCCGGAACGCCTCTTCGGCGGCATCCAGCGGGCCGGTGTGGCACCACACGACGGCGGCCATCTTGTGCATGTGGTACGCCTCGGGGAAGGGCGCCGCCGGTGGGACAGTGACCCAGGCGAAAAAGCCATTGTGCTCGTCTGGGGCGCTGAGGATGAGGTCTTGCCAGAGCCTGAAGACCTCAGCCGCCTGCTCCAGCGGCCACATCATCGGCCCGCCGTAGACGGTATGGACGGGCTGGCCTCGGAAGAGGAACGAGGTGACGATGCCGAAGTTGCCGCCGCCGCCCCGCACGGCCCAGAACAGGTCGGCGTTCTCGTCGGCGCTGGCCGTGACGGAGCGCCCATCGGCGAGCACCATGTCCACCGACAGGAGATTGTCAATGGTCAGGCCATACTTGCGCGCCAGATAGCCGATGCCGCCACCAAGGGTGAGGCCGCCGACACCGGTGGAGGAGATGATGCCCGCCGGTACCGCCAGGCCGGAGGCGTGGGTTGCCTGGTCCACTTCACCCAACAGGGCGCCGCCCGCCACGCGCACCGTGTTGTCGGATGGGTCCACGTGCACGTCGCGCAGGTGAGACAGGTCCACCACGAGGCCGTGGTCCACGGAGCCGAGGCCGGGCCCGTTGTGGCCGCCGCCGCGCACCGCGAGGTCGAGGTGAGTCTCGCGCGCGAAGTTGACGGCGCTGATCACGTCGGCGATGTCGGCGACGCGCACGATGACGGCCGGGTGTTTGTCAATCATCGCGTTGTAGAGCTTGCGGGCCGTGTCGTAGTCCGCATCGCCGGGCAGAATGACCTGCCCCCGCACCTGCCCGCGCAGGGCCGCGAGCGCCTGTTCGTCGAGCACCCCATACACTGCCGCTGCCATCGTGTTCTCCTTTCATAACAGAGCGAATGACTGGAGACACTGTACTATAGATGGCGTTAGGCAAGCGTTAGCCGGGGCGTTAGGTGGGCGGACAAAGGAGAGGGAATGAGAGCCGGCCGATCAGGTCGTGGGCGGCGCGCAGATCCGGGGTGTCGAAGCCTTCGGTGAACCACTCGTAGACGGGGACGAGGCATTGGCGGGCGTCAGCGGGGCGACCGTAGGCCAGCCGGACGGTCGCCAGGCTCGTGGCGGCCCGCAACTCGAGGGACTTGGCCTGCTGGGCGCGGGCAATCTCAAGGGCGCGCTCGAAGGCGTTTTCAACGTCTTCTATGTCGGCGCCCTGGGCATGCAGCAGTTCCCCGCGCAGGCGATGTAGCTCGGCGTCCCACCAGCGCTCGTTGTTGCGTAGCGACTCTTCGAATGCCGCCTCGACCGCGCTCATGGCCGCGTCGAGATGGCCAGCCCGCCAACTGGCGCGCGCCAGGAGCGAGAGATAGTAGGGCTGGCGCAGCCGGGCGCCGGTGGCGGTCAAGGCGTCAATGGCCTCCCGCAGGCGGGCTAATGCGTCGAGGCCGGGCTGCTGCCAGGCGTGGGCGAACGCGGCCAGGATATTGGCCCAGGCGGCGTAGTAGGGGGCATCATAGCGGAGCGCGAGAGCGGAGGCCTCCTCGGCCTGGGCGCGAAACGTCGCGCTGTCGGCCCGAAGCTCCTGGAGCATCGCCAGGTAGGTAACGGTGAGGGCCTGGTTGAACGGCTGGGCAAACTGGTGGGCGATGTCAACGGCCAGGGTCGCGCTCTCGTAGGCCGCCTGTGGAAAGCCGAGGCACCACAGCGCGTGCGCGTTCCAGGCGTAGCCGTGGGCAAGGTAGTTAACGCCGTGGGATAGTTGCACGCCGCGAACCTGTTCGTCGTCGCGCACTGCCAACATGCGCTCAAACATCGTCTTCGCTTCCGACAGACGCCCCGCGTGTAGCCTGGCGCCGGCCGACATAATCAATGCAAATAGGGGCGACTTCTCGCCCGCCTGCTGGAACAAGCGGTTCATCTCGGGATACGTGTTCTCGACCTTGTTGAGCTGCCCGGACACAATGTAGAAGCTGTGCGCGCTGTACATGGCCTGAGCGCGCTGCGACACCGTGCCGACCTTCTCGCTCAGGACCAGGCTGCGGCTGATGACACGCTCGGTTTCCGGCGACGTCCAGCCCTGCGTCACGCGGTAGAGCGGGGCGAGGGCGAGCAGCAAGGCCAGTTCCCGCGTATCGCGCCGCGCCCCGGCTGGGGTCTGCGCCAGCAGCGCCAGCGCCCGGTTGAGCAGCGCAATCGCATCGGCGTTGGCATAGACGCTCGCGGCGACCGCGCCCGCGCGCTGGTAGTAGGGAATGGCCTGCTCCAAGGCGCCGCCCTGCTCGTACTGCGCAGCGATGTGCGCGCTCACGGCGTCGAGAGCCTCGGCATGGAGCGCCTCCAACGCCTGGGCCACGCGCCGGTGCCGGATACGGCGCTGGGGAGCGCCCATCGCTGCATACACCACCTCGCGCAGCTTGTCGTGGGTGAAGTCGAACAGGGTCGGGCCGTGCTCGCGGATGATACGTCTCCACCACAGCTCGTCGAGCGCCTGAACGACGGTCGCTTCGTCTTCGTCGCCCGCGTGCAGCAGGGCGTCCAGCGTAAACTCCCGCCCGATGACGGCGGCGCGCTCGGCCACGTGGCGGGCCGGCGGCGAGAGTTGACTGAGCCGCCGGTCCAGGATGGCGTAGGCGCGCGGCGGCAGCGCGTAGCCGTCACCGCCCGCTGACGCCTTCGGCCTACCTTCCATACCCAGCGCGCTCCCGATGCCGGCGCGCATCGTCTCGACGACGAACAGGGGATTGCCCTCGGTTTCGTGGAACAGGCGCAAGGCGGCCGACTCGTCCAGCGCCCGGCCCCCAACCTGGGACGCCAGGTGCGCCGTCTCCGCCGCGTCCAGGGGGTGCAGTTCGATGGGGGTGAGCCGACCTTCGCTGTGCAGTTGCTGCGTCAGGGCTGTGACAGGCGAGGGCGGGAGCGCCTCCTCGCTGCGCACCGTGCCGACGATGAGCAGGGCGCTGCGCGGCTCGAAACGCAGCAAGAAGTGCAGCCACTCCAGGGTCTCGGAGTCGCACCACTGTAAGTCATCAATCCAGAGCAACCTAGGCCCCGGCGTCGCCAGGACCCCACGCGCCAGGGCCTCGAAGAAACGCTGGCGCTGACCGTACTCCCCAATAGGCTCTGGACGCGCGAGCGCCGGCCTGGCGCTCAGCATCTCAGGCAGCAGGCGGCTCACCTCGGTCAGCCAGACGTCGCCCAGCGTGGTGAGATGGGGCCGCAGGGCCGGGCTGCGCAGCCAGTCGGTGACGGGCGCCAGGGACAGGCGGCCCTCGGCTGCGTAGGAGCGCGTATAGGCGGCCGCGAACCCCTGGGTCTGGACCCAGGTGAATAGCTCTTCGGCGAGGCGCGACTTGCCGATGCCCGCCTCCCCTTCGATGAGCGCCATGTGAGCCACGCCGTTGGCCGCGCGCCCCCAGGCCGCCTGCAATTGCAGCCACTCGCGCGGTCGTCCAATCAGGGTCGGCGGCGCCTCAGAGGCGACCGGGCGGGTCCGAAGAGGTGGCGGCGCGGCGAGAAGTTCCTGCGCCGCCTCAAAACCGCTCCGCAGCATCTCGCCCGGCTCCGCGCCCATCTCTGCGCGGAACGTCTCCACCGCCCCCAGGTACACGCGGCGTACCCCCACGCGGTCACGGCTCAGCGCGTGCAGGCGCATCAATACAGTGTAGCTGCTTTCGTCCAGCGGGTCCAGGCGCACCAGGGATTGGACTACCTGAAGCGCCGCCGGGTAGTCGCCCTGTTGTTCCAGGAGATGGGCCAGGCGAGCGTGGGCCGCCCGGTTGCGCTCCCGGAGTCCCTCGCGTTCGGGCTGAATCCAGTCGTCATAGCAGCCCGGCAGCAGGTCACCCTGGTAGAGCGCGAGGGCTTGCTCCAGGCACTGGCGCGCCCTTGCCAGGTCGCCGCGCCCTTCGACCGCCTCGGCCTCGGCCAGCGCCTGGTCGAAGGTGCGGACGTCAATCTCTTGGGCGCCCGCTGAGCGCCAGGTGATGGCGTTGCCGCCTATAGCCAGGTAGTCGTCCGCGTTGGGGAGGGCGTGGCGGAGCTGGAACAAGAGCTGACGCAGATTGTTGCGGGCGTGGGACTCAGATGTGTCGGGCCAGAGCTGGAAGGCGACGTGCTGGCGAGACTGGGGCAGGTCGGGGCGCAAGCACAGGTAGGCGAGGAGCGCTTGAAGGCGTGGCGGGTGAAGGGCGACGACCGGACGACGATCGTAGTCAACCTGGAAGCCGCCTAGCAGGCATATGTGGAGAACAGGGAGCGTCATACGCGCCTACTCCCTCACCAGGGAAACCGCCCCCACCCGAATGTTTGGCCGCGCACCGTGATGGCCACCATGCCATTATAGCTAAGGATGGTCTTCGATGTCAATAGCCTGCTTTCCCGGGCAGAGAGCGGGGCCGGGCAGGGTGGGCTGAAGCCTACGGCACGGGGAACCGCCCCGCCAGGGCCTCGCGGACGCCGTGCAGGCGGGTCCGCAAGGTGCGCTGGGCCAGGGAGATGTCGAGGGTACAGTCGAGGGGACGGGTGAGGCCGCTGGTCGCGGCGGGGGCCGCCTGGAGGGGCGAGGGGTCCACCCCGACGGCCTGGCACAGCAGGACGCCAAACTCGTAGCGGCTGAGGGCTTCGGGGCCGGCGATGTGGAGCGGGCCGGCGAAGCGGCCCGCCGCCACTTCGAGCAGGGCGTCGGCCAGGTCGGGCGCGTAGATCGGGCAGCGCCGCTCGTCGGTGAACAGGGTAATCGCGGCGTGGCGGCGCGCGCTTTCGATCACCCAGGCGGTGCGCGGGTCGGGCGGGTCGAAGCCGTAGACAAGGGAGGTGCGGACGATGGCGGCGTCGGGCGTCAGGCGGCGGACATCCCCCTCGGACACCAGCTTGGCGCGGCCATAGGCGTGGAGCGGGGCCGGCGCGTCGGTCTCGCGGTACATCCCTCGCCGCCCGTCGAAGACAACATCGGTGGACAGGTGGACCAGCCGCGCGCCTACATTGGCGCCCGCCTGGGCGACATGGCGCGTGCCCTCGACGATGACGCGCTCCATATCCGGGGTGTTGAACTGGTAGGCGGTGTGGAGGATGGCGGCTGGCCGCACCTGCCGGACCAGCGCCGCGACGGCCTCGGCGTCGCAGATGTCGAGGCGATGCCAGGCGACGGACCGGAGCCCCTGGGCGGGCGAGGAGACCTCGCCCCTACCCTCTCCTGGGGCGGGCGAGGTCACCTC
>CAZFUK010000205.1:0-8616 GCA_964522005.1 uncultured Anaerolineales bacterium
CGTCCGTCTCCCACACGTCGTGGTCCAGGAAGGCGCGGATGAGGTTGCCGGACAGGGCGACTTCGCCGCCGAGCGGCTGGCGCACGTCCAGGCCGTAGAGCGAGCGCGTCAGAGGGTAGGCCAGGTTGTCGTTGATGGTGACTTCGTGGCTGTGGCGGCTGTAGAAGGGGGTGACGTAGTCCGCCGCGCCCTCGACAATGGGCCGCGCCAGGCGAGGAATCCAGTCCGGGGTGATGCTCCGCAGGTCGGCGTCCACGACCATGCACGCCGTCGCTTTCAGGTGCTGGGCCACCTCGAAGACCGAGCGCATGGCGCTGCCCTTGCCCATGATGCCCTGGTAGGTCATCACGAGCTTCTGAACATTGCGCGGCAGCCGAACGTGCGACGCCACCTGGACCGTTTCGTCCGTGGACATCCCGTCGGCGACCACAATGACCGCTTTGAGGTCGGGGAAATGCTGGCTCGCCCCTTCGGCGGCAATGGACATCACATTGGCAATCGTTTTGGCATTTTTATAGGTGGGCATGCCGATGATCAGGTCGGCCTGCCCAATCGCCCGCACGCGCTTCTGCGCGTCGGGGCGTAAGGCGGTATCAACGAATATCACGTCCGTGTCTCCTGAGAACCAGGTTCTTATGCCAGATTATACAGGATTTCAGGGGCTTTGTCAGGGGAAGTTTGCCCTAAAGTGGGTATTTAGTTAAAATTGCGGCCCAAGGCCGCCCCCGTACTACCCTTTCCTGAAAGCGAGACCAGCCGATGGACCTCAAACGCGCCATCCGCGATGTCCCAGACTTCCCCATCCCCGGCATCATTTTCCGCGACGTGACCACCCTGCTCAAAGACCCGGCCGCCTTCCGCTTCGCCATTGACACCCTGGTGGCCCACTACCGAGGCGCCCAACTGGACGCGGTTGCCAGCATCGAGTCGCGCGGGCACATCTTCGCCGCGCCGCTGGCCTACGCACTTGGCGTGGGCCTCATCCCGGTGCGCAAGCCGGGCAAGCTCCCCGCCGACAAAATCCAGGTCGCCTACCAGCTTGAATACGGCACGGAGCGGCTGGAAATGCACACCGACGCCGTCCGGCCCGGCCAGCGTGTCCTCATCGTGGACGACCTCATCGCCACGGGCGGGTCGGCCAATGCGGCGCGGCAGATGGTCGAGCAACTCGGTGGCCACGTCGCGGGCTTCGCCTTCCTCATCGAACTCATCTTCCTCAACGGCCGCGAGACGCTCCAGGGCTATGACGTTTACTCGGTCATCCAGTATTGAAGCAGTACAGGCGTAGTATTGAGGCAGTCTTGAGGCGTCCCTCCCGCTGCCGGCGGGTGGAGAGACATTCTCGCCGGGTGGCTAAACCTTCTCCGAAACAAGCGCTTGTTTGCCGTATCATCTCCCTCATAAGCTCTACCCATTGGCTCTATCAGGCTCGTTGAATGGAGGAGAACCCATGCGCAAAGTTGCTCTGTTGGGAGCGTTGATGCTCCTGGTCGCCGTGGCCCTCATCGCCTGCGGCGGCCCCTCGGGAACCACCGCCTCGCAACCCGCCGCCCAACCCAACGCGGCGGCGCCGGCCCAACCCGCTCAGCCGACGGCTGAGACCAAAGCTCAGGCCCAACAGCCCGCCCCAGCCGCCAAACCGTCGGGCGGCGAAAAGACCATCACCATTGGCTTCACCAGTTCGCAGACCGGCAGTCTGAACGTCGAGTCGACGCGCCAGACCAACGGCCTGAAGATGTGGGTGGACAAGGTGAACGGCGCGGGCGGCATCAAGCTGGCCGACGGCTCCGTCATTAAGGTCGCCATCAAGTCCTACGACGACGAGAGCAAGAAGGATCGCGTCCAGGAGTTGTATACCAAGCTCGTCAACGACGACAAGGCCGACTTCCTCATCAGCCCCTACTCCAGCGGTCTGGCCGACGCGGTGGCCGTCATCGCCGAGCAGTACGGCCGCGTCATGATCACGGCGGGCGCCTCCTCGGACTCGACCCACGACAAGGGCTACTCGCTGGTCTACATGGCCTACACCCCGGCCAGCCGCTACCTGACCGGCGCGCTCGACCTGCTGGCGAAGCTGGACCCCAACGCCAAGAAGATCGCCATCATCAACGAGAAGGACAAGTTCTCGACCGACGTGGTGGCGGCCACCAAGACGTATGCCGAGAGCAAGGGCTACCAGATCGTGACTTTTGAGGGCTATGACACGGGCGCGACCGACTTCGCCCCCTACATCAACAAGATTCCGGCCGGCGTGGACGCGGTCATCGGCGGCGGCCACTTCGCCGACGGCAGCACCTTCGCCCGCCAGTTGCTCGAAAAGGGCGTCAAGGCCAAGTTCATCGCGCTGCTGGTCGCCCCGCCTGAACCCAAGTTCGCGGAACTGGGCGACGCGGCGCTCGGCGTGATTGGCCCCAGCCAGTGGGAGCCGCTGGCGAAGTACAGCGCCGAGGGCGCCAAGGCGGCGGGCGTGGAGTACTACGGCCCCAAGCTGGAGGACTTCGTCAGCGAGTACAAGGGCAAGTACAACGAGGAGCCGAGCTACCACGCGGCGGGCGGCTACGCGGCCGGCCTGCTGCTCCAGAAGGCCATCGAGACGGCCGGCTCGACCGACACGCAGAAGGTGAAGGCGGCGCTGGATAAGATGGACCTGATGACGTTCTTTGGCCGCACCAAGTTCGACACCAGCGAGAAGACGCACGGCCTCCAGCTCGGCCACGACATGGTCTACATCCAGTGGCAGAAGGGCGCGGACGGCAAACTGACCAAGCAGGTCGTCTGGCCCGAGGCGGGCAAGTCGGCCAGCGCGCTCTACCCGGCCCGCTAGAAGCCGACAAAGGACGAAAGACGGAAGACGGAGGATTAAGGATTGACAATTGACGATTGACGATTGACGATTGACGCCAAGCTTTTCGCCATCATCAATCATCCATCTTTGGTCCTCCGTCCTCCGTCCCTAATCCCTATTCCCTGTCTGGGAGGCTCAATGCCCGCGCAAATGTTAACGTCAGTGGTGGACGGGTTAATGCTGGGGTTTGTCTACGGCGTGGCGGCAATGGGAATGACGCTGATCTGGGGCGTGATGCGCGTCATCAACCTGAGCCACGGTCCCTTGATCGCCCTGGGCATGTTCGGGACGTACTTTCTGTTTATGGGATTGGGCCTCAATCCCTACGTGGGGCTGCTGCTCATCGCCGTCGTGGGGCTGGTGGCGGGCTTTGTGGTCTACGGCGTCGCGGTCCACCGCGTCATCAACGCGCCCTATCTGTCGAGCCTGTTGGCGACGTTCGCCGTGAGCATGATGATCATTGGCGTCGGGACGGCCACGCTCAGCACGTCGCCGTTCAACGTAGACTTCTCCCTCGGCTCGCTCGCCGCCGGTCCGCTGACCATCCCCGGTACGCGGGTCATGGCCGCCCTGGCCGCCGTCCTGGTGGCCCTGCTCCTCAACCTGTTTCTCTACCGCACCAAACCCGGCAAGGCCATCCGCGCCGTCTCGAACAACCGAGGCGCGGCGGAACTGATGGGCATCCCGTCGTCGCGGGTGCTGGCCCTGAGCTTCGGCATCGGCACCATGCTGGCGGCCGTGGCGGGAGGCCTCATCGCCACCTTCTTCCCGTTCACCATCCTGAGCGGCGACACCTACCAGTTGAAGTCCTTTGTCATCGGCGTGCTCGGCGGCCTTGGCAACCCCATCGGGGCGCTGGTGGGCGGGCTGGTGCTGGGGCTGCTGGAGGGTATCATCCCCGCCTTTATGCCGGTCAGTTGGGTGCCGGTCATTGAGTTCGCCCTGTTCGTGCTGGTCTTGCTCATCCGGCCCACCGGGCTGCTAGGAGGACGCGCATGAAAGTTGGCAATGTCGGCGCGGTCCGCCCGGCGGCCACCGCCGTCGTGCCCAGTCTACCGGCCAAGGTCTGGCAGCGGCCCTCGTTCTGGGTGACGCTGGCCGTTGTCGCCCTGCTGGGCGCGGTCGCCATCGTTTCAGGCCGCGACACCCTGCGCGAGGCCATGTTCACCCTGCTTATGTTCGCCTCGCTGGCCTCCAGCCTGAACATCCTGCTCGGCTATAGCGGGTATGTCAGCTTCGGCCACATTGTGTTTTTTGGCCTGGGCGGCTACACCGGCTTCTACTTCATCAGCAAGCAGGGCTGGTCCATCTACCCGTCGCTGATTGTCGGCGGGCTGGTCGCCTCGCTCATCGCCCTGCTCATCGGCCTGTCCATCCTGCGGCTGCGCGGGGCCTACTTCGCCCTGGCGACCATCGGCATCCTGGAAGCCGCGCGCGCCTTTGTCGCCAACTTCGGCCCCTTCGGCGGCGCGACCGGCCTGTCCATCAACTTCTCGGTCTACCGCCAGTACGGCGGTCCGGCCCAGGCGCTCTGGACCAGCTTCTACCTGATGTGGGCGATTACCTTCATCGTGGTCATCGTCAGCTTCTACATCAAGAGTTCACGCTTCGGGCTGGGCCTGCTCAGCATCCGCGAGGACGAGGACGCCGCGCTGGTCATGGGCGTCAACGCGCCGCGCTGGAAGACGCTCGCTTATGTCATCTCCGCCTTCTTCCCCGGCGTGATCGGTACGCTGTACTTCTTCAAGAACGGCAACGTGGAGCCGGCCGACGCCTTCCGCCTCCAGATGTCCATCGAGACGATTGTCATGGTCATGCTCGGTGGGCAGGGCACCGTCCTTGGCCCCATCCTGGGCGCCGCGACCTATGACCGCCTGCGCAGCTACCTGCTGACAAGCGACCTGTTCAAGAACCTGCACCTGGCCGTCGCGGGCCTGGCGTTGCTCCTGATTGTGCTGTTCGTGCCGGCAGGCGTGGTCGGCTGGCTGCGCGGGCGCTTCGCCCAGTTGCGGAGGGTACTCGAATGATTCTCCAGGTCCAGGGCGTGAGCAAACGGTTCGGCGGCTTGCAAGCGCTGACTGATGTGACATTCAACATCGAGGAAGGGCAAATCCTGGGCCTGATTGGACCCAACGGCGCGGGCAAGACGACGCTGTTCAACGCGATCAACGGTGTCTACCCGCCCGAAGTAGGGAAGGTGATCTTCCGAGGGCAAGACATTACCCGCTGGGCGCCCTACAAGGTGGCGCAGATGGGGATGGCCCGCACGTTTCAGGTGGTCCGCCCGCTCAACGAGCTGACGGTGCGCGAGAACGTCATCGTCGGCGCTTGCTATGGCCGCGAGGGGCACTCGCGGCTGGCCGGCGCGAAGGTCGCCGACGAGGTGCTGGAGCGGGTGGGGCTGGCCGAGCGAGGCAACCAGTTGGCCGCCAGCCTCAACGTGGCGCAGAAGAAGCGCCTGGAGATGGCGCGGGCGCTGGCCGCGCGGCCCTATCTGCTCCTGCTGGACGAGGTGCTGGCCGGTCTGAACCCGACCGAGGTGGCGCGCATGGTGGATACGGTCCGTCAGATTCGCGCCGAGGGCGTGACGATCCTGATGATCGAGCACCTGATGCACGCGGTCATGAACCTGTCGGACTGGGTGGTCGTGCTGGACTACGGCAAGGTCATCGCGCAGGGGCTGCCGCAACAGGTCTCCACCGACCCCCACGTGGTCGAGGCGTACCTGGGCGACCCGAAGCTGGCGGCCGAGCTTTTGGCCGGTGGTCAATCCTAGACAGAATTTACAGAATGAACAGAATATAACCTCTGGGTTGTTTGACGTCTGAGCATTCTGTAAATTTTGTTAATTCTGTCTAATCTGGTTGGGAGGGCGCATGCCGGCGCTTGAAGTGCGTGATATTGCCTCTGGCTATGGCGAGGTACAGATACTCTGGGGGGTCAGCCTGAAGCTGGAGCCGGGCAAGCTGACCGCGCTGGTCGGGTCGAACGGGTCGGGCAAGACGACCATGCTGCGCACCGTGATGGGACAGTTGCGGGCGTGGCAGGGCCAGGTGACGTTCCAGGGCCAGGATATTACCCGCCTGCCGTCGTATCAGCGCGCCAGCGAGGGCCTGGTGCTGGTGCCGGAGGGGCGGCAACTGTTTACGGATATGACGGTCCAGGAGAACCTGGAGATGGGGGCGTTCGCGTCGCGGCCGCAGCCCAACGCACGGCGCAACATGGAGCGCGTCTTTGCCCTGTTCCCGCGTCTGGCCGAGCGCCGCTGGCAGAAGGCAGGGACGCTGAGCGGCGGCGAGCAGCAGATGGTAGCGGTGGGGCGGGGGCTGATGGCCGAGCCGCGCATCCTGATGATTGACGAGCTATCGCTGGGCCTGTCGCCCCGCCTGACGCTGGACCTGTTCGAGTCACTGCGGCGGCTGAAGAACGAGGGCCAGACCATCCTCCTGGTCGAGCAGAACGTGGCGATGGCGATGGCGGTCGGTGACTACGCCTATGTCATGGCCGAGGGGCGGGTCAAGATGGAGGGCCAGGCCCGCGACCTGCTCAACAACGAGGAGATTCGCGCGGCGTACCTGGGCGTGTAGGGACACTGGCGGGCCACTATCCTTAGCCCGCCGACTATAGAATTGAACCACGGAGGCTCGGAGGACACGGAGGCGAAGGCCAAGTGTGCTTCGCGCCTCTGCTGTTTTCCTGCGTCAGTTGTTTGTACGGTCAAGGCGAGTTGCCCACTTGGGCGAGTGAGGTTACAATGTAGTGGACACCTCCTTGGAGGCAACCGTGAACATCGTTGACTACATCTGGATACCCGATATTGTGGACAAATTGCACTGGAAACATTCGGTTGAGAAGTGGGAGGTGATAGAAGTTCTCGAGGCAGCGCCGTATATTCGCTTTTCGGAGAAAGGGGCTTATCCTAACGAAGATGTATATGCCGCCTATGGTCAAACCGATAGTGGCCGTTACCTGGTCGTATTCTTTGTCTACAAGCGGGATAAGCGGGCGCTGATTTTGTCTGCACGGGACATGACACCCCGAGAGAGGAGACTGTATGAGCGAAGGTAGAAGCTCTATTTCGAATGCTACCACCTATAAAGAGATGGGAGAGTTCTGGGATACCCATGACGCAGCCGAGTACTGGGATCAATCAGAACCTGTCCACTTCGACTTTGACGGCGCTACCTCTACGTTTTACTTTCGGATTGAGGCGACACTAGCGGAGAAGCTTCGGGCGGCCGCGAAGCAGCGTGGCGTGTCGTCGGAGACGCTGCTGAACCTGTGGGTGCAGGAGAAGCTGGCGCAGGAGCCGCCGCCGAAGCCGAGGCGAGGGCGGGAGACGACGGCCGAGCCAACGGCGCCGGATGAGACCGCCGAGTCGGCAGCGCTGCCTGAAGGCGAGGCTGAGCCTGTTGCGGTAGCCGCCGAGGCCTAGCCTGTTCACTTCGTATGCAGCTTGCGTATATCATACCGCTCGATGAGGCTGTCGCCTCCTTCGCCCGCCAACTGGTCGACGAGGCGCAGGCCGAGTTTGGGGCGAACCGGGCGCTGGTCATCGAACCCCACATCACCCTCAAGACCCCGTTTGAGGCGGTCGGCCTCGCGCCCTTCGAGCGCGTGCTGGACGACCTGGCGGGCGAACTATCCCCCTTTGAGATTCATATGACAGGTATCAACTGGTTTGAGCCGGACGTGGTCTTCCTGGACGTGGTCCAGGACGCCCGGCTCGACCTGCTGCGTCGGCGGCTGCTGGCCGCACTGGCCGAGTGGGGGGTCCAGCCGGACGCGGTAGAGGGCGACGGGTATCACTTCCACATCACGGTGGCCTGGGGCCTGCCGCCGGAGGCCATCCGACGGCTCTGGGAGCGCTGGCGCGGCCTGGCTGTGAACTTGACGACGCCGCTCATGGAGGTGGCGCTGGTCGCCAACGACGGGACCGGGTGGCGGTGGGTCCGACGGCGGACGGAAGACGGAAGACGGAAGACGGAGGATAGATGAGACTACTGATTCTGGGTGGCACGGTGTTTCTGGGGCGGGCCTTGGTGGAGGCGGCGCTGGCCCGAGACCACCAGGTGACGCTGTTTAACCGGGGGCAGCACAACCCGGAGTGGTTCCCAGAGGTTGAGAAGCTGCGCGGAGACCGCGACGGCCAACTCGACGCGCTGGCGGGGCGGCGCTGGGACGCGGTGATTGACACGTGCGGCTATGTGCCGCGCATCGTGCGGCTGTCGGCCGAGGCGCTGGCCGACGCGGTGGACCACTACACCTTCATCTCGACCATCTCGGTTTTCAAAGACTTCAGTCAGGTGGGGATAGACGAGCAGTCACCGGTGGGGACCATCGAAGACGAGACGACGGAGCAGATCACAGGCGAGACGTATGGGCCGCTCAAAGCGCTGTGCGAGCAGGCCGCCGAGGTCGCTATGCCGGGCCGGGTGCTGACGGTCCGCCCCGGCCTCATCGTCGGGCCGTATGACCCGACCGACCGCTTCGCCTACTGGCCGCTGCGCGTGGCGGAAGGGGGCGCGGTGCTGGCGCCGGGGCGGCCCGGCTATCCGACGCAGGTCATAGACGTGCGCGACCTGGCTGAGTGGACCCTTCGACTGGTGGAAGTGGGACAGACCGGCGTGTATAACGCGACAGGGCCAGACTATGAGTTGACGCTGGGCGAGGTGATTGACACCTCACGCGCCGTGAGCGGGAGCGACGGCCGGCCGGTGTGGGTGAGCGAGGAGTTCCTGCTGGCCGAAGGGGTGCAGCCCTGGAGTGAG
>CAZFUK010000206.1:0-8599 GCA_964522005.1 uncultured Anaerolineales bacterium
GTGAGGGCGTTAAAAATGGTGGTTTGGCCTGAACTGGGCAGGCCGAAGATTCCGATTTGCATGGTTTAGTCCGTAATGCGTGATGCGTGATGCGTAGTGCGTATTTCGTATTCCGTATCCAGAAATACGAAATACGCACTACGGAATAGGTTAGAAGCCCGACGCCTGGAAGACCGGGGCGAGCAGGTTGTCCGTCGGCACGTAGCTGTCGGTCAGCACGGTCTGCGGAGTATCGCGCAGCAGTTGGTCGTACTCGGCTTGCGGTATCCAGCGGCCGTCTGGCCCCAGGTTCGGCGCGAAGGGTTCCAGGTCGCGCTTGGAGCCGACGATGACGAAGGTGCTGCGCGTGTTGCCGCGCCAGTTGGGGATGTTGGCGATGATGTAGACGTGCGGGAAGACCTGGTTGATGGTGCGGGCGTAGGCCGACAGGAAGCCAGCCGAGTTGGTGTCAATGACGTTCGCCAGGTAGATGCCGTCGTCGGTGAGGTGGTCATAGGTCAGGCGGGCGAACTCCAGCGTCGTCAGGTGGAACGGGACCGAGAAGTCGTTGAAGGCGTCGCCCAGGATGAAGTTGTACTTCTCGCCCGTGTTGGCCTGCATGTACTGGCGCGCGTCAAAGTTGCTCGTCGCAATCTGGGTGTCGGGCTTGAGGCCCATGTGGTTGAGCGCCACCTGGCTGACGCCCGGATCAATCTCGACCACGTGGACATAGCTGCCGGGGTACTTCGCCTCGACGTAGCGCGGGAAGGTGTAGCCGCCGCCGCCGAGGACGAGCAGCCGCTTTTGCCCCGCGACGGGCACGCCCTCCATCAGGTCGGCGTAGCTGCGTTCGTAGGCGTACTTCAGGTTCAGGTCCGACTCCAGCGAGTTGTAGGAGTGAATCAGGTGGTCCAGGACGAGGACGCGGATGTTCTCTTCCGGTGTGCCCATCTTCTGGTCGTACCAGCGGATGCACCAGTAGTTCGTCTCGACCATGCAGCGGTAGGTCGGGAAGGCGGTGAACAGTTCGAATGGGCTGCTCACGTCCTGCTTGCGCATCTCGCCGCCGATGAGGACGAGCGGCACGCCGAGCAGGGCGACCAGCGCCACCGCGTCGGCGCGGCGGAACAGCCGCTCGCGGCCTACCAGGACGGCCATGATGAACAGCCCGACGCCGACACCGATGACCACGGCGCGCGTGCCGAAGGTCGAGACGAGCCAGAAGCCCGTCAGGAAGGTGCCGATGATGCTGCCCGCGCTGGCCGAGGCGTAGATGCGGCCCACGTCCTGCCCGGTGGTGCGCAGGTCCTTGAGCGTCAGCTTGACGATGATGGGCGTCAGGATGCCGAGCGCCACGAGCGGGATAAAGAAGATGGCGGCGGTGAACAGGACGATGCGCCACTGGAGGGCCAGCGTGATGGTCTGGCCGAACAGGGGCAGTTCGACCGGCACACCCTTCAGTGCGGCCCAGTGGCCGACGGGAATCACGCTCAGGGCAGCCAGGCCGGCCAGCACGAAGACCCAGGCCGCCGTGCGGCGCGAGGCGATGCGGTCCGCGACCTGGCCGCTCAGCCACTGACCGACCGCCATGCCGGCCAGGTTGACGCCGATGATGCCGGTCCAGGTGTAGAGCGATGAGCCGGTGATGGGCGCGATGATGCGGCTGGCGACCAGTTCCAGCGTCATGATGCCGACGTTCGCCATGAAGACGATGCCCATGGCGAAGAGGACGGGCAGCCGCCGATCGGCGGCGACGGCGCGGGGCGTGGTCGCAGCGGGAGCCTCGGGCACGTCGGTGATGGCGACCGGCTCGACGGCGGCCTCGGCGCGGCGGAACAGCCGCTCGCGGCCGACGAGCAGGCCGGCCTCGGCCAGGACGGCGCCGACGGTCAGCACAATGATATGGGTCGGGAACCAGGAGACCAGGTAGAAGCCGGTCAGGAAGGTGCCGATGATGTTGCCCAGGGTGGAGAAGGCGTAGATCCAGCCGACCACGTTGCCCGTGGTGTCCAGGTTGCGCAGCGTCAGCTTGATGACAATGGGCGAGATGAGGCCAAGGCCGACGCTAGGCAGGAAGAAGACGGTGGCCGTAAACAGGACAATCCGCAGCAGCGAGGGCAGCCCGGTCGAGAGGCCGCTGCCGGTCAACCACCCGCCTATGGGGATGACGCTCCAGGCGAGCAGGCCCGCCACAAGCAGGACCCAGCCGAGGACGCGGCGCGAGGCGGCCCGGTCGGCCAGCCCCCCACCCAGATAGTTGCCCAGGACGATCCCGCCCAGGATGACGCCGATGATGCTGGTCCAGGTATAGAGCGACATGCCGATGGTGGGCGCCATGACACGGCTCGCCACGAGTTCGAGCACCATGATGCACGTATTCGAGGTAAAGACGATGGCGATGGCGGCCCAGACCGGCAGGCTATCGGCCAGGGCCGCCAGCCGCGCCAGGGGGGAGGCCATCCCGCCCGAGGGCAGATCATCTACACGTGTGGTCACGTCTCCTCCATATTGCGGCTTGGAACAAGAGTAAATGCAATCATAGCATATCTGGCGTAACGGGACAAACGAAAACGCGCCGAACCAGGGCGGTCGGGCGCGTCGTGTGCCGGTGGTGGGAGTCGAACCCACACTTGGAGAGTTTTAAGTTCTCTGCCTCTGCCATTGGGCTACACCGGCGGAGACGTAGACAGTAGTCGGTCATTCTCTGTTACTGACTACTCACATCCGACTACTCTATACGACCTATAGAAAAAGCTGGCAGCCGTGGCTACCAGCCTTCCGAGAGGCGACGGCCGGATTCGAACCGGCGCATGGAGCTTTTGCAGAGCTCTGCCTTACCACTTGGCTACGTCGCCACACAAGGGACGGGTGACAGGTGGGGCGTCACTCGCCATCCGTCACAGTTCACTCTTCCTGAGCGGGTGATGGGATTTGAACCCACGACCTTCTCCTTGGCAAGGAGACGCTCTACCACTGAGCCACACCCGCATGTACCGATGAGACGCGCCCGAGGCGTATGTCTTACACGGGCTGTATTGTACCCCAAAACGGCGGCCCTGTCAAGCCCCGCCAAAGCCAATCGCCGTCAGCGCGTACACCTGGGCGACCGCGGTGTCTCCCGGCGCCCCCCTGTTTTACCCGTCCTGGGTTCGGCCCAAATTTCACAGCATCCTCGCCTACCCCCTTGACAAATGCCCTTCTCTCTGCTATACTGTTAATAGTATTAACTATAAATCATGATATTAACCAATGATAATACAATCAACAACGAGGCAGAATGAACCGTCGTGAACGAGTGCGGGAGCAGACGCGTGAGGAGATCAAGGCCCACGCGCGGCAGCAGATGGCCGAGCAGGGGACAGCGGCCGTCTCCTTGGGGGCGATTGCACGCGCGATGGGTATGACCACCCCGGGCCTATACCGCTACTACCCCGACCGCGACGCCCTCATCACGGCGCTGATTGTGGATGGGTTTGATGACCTGGCCGCCACGTTGCACGCCGCAGACGCCGCGATCCCGGCCACCCAGTACGCCGATCGGCTGCTGGCGGCAGTGATGGCCTATCGGGTCTGGGCGCTCCAGAAGCCCCTCGACTTTCAACTGGTGTTTGGGAACCCTATTCCCGGCTACACCGCGCCCCTGGCAGTGACCGCGCCGGCGGTCCGTGACGCCTTCACCGTCCTGCTCGGCGTGATGCACCAGGCGTACGCCGCCGGCGCCCTCACCCCCAGCCCGGCTCACCGAGCCATGGTCGAGACCTGGGCCCTCCCGGCGGTTGACCCGGCGACGGCCTATCCGTTTCCGCTCGTCCCCGTCGTGGTGTACCTGGCGGCGGTCGGTTGGACGCGGATGCATGGTATCGTCACCCTCGAGTTGTTCCACCATATCCAGCCTCTTGTTGGCGCGATGGACCTGTTCTACCGCCAAGAGATGCTAGGGTTCATGCGCGAGATAGGTCTGACGCCTAAGGAGGTGTAATAATGACCAGCCAGGAATTGCATGTGGTGTTCGGGACCGGGCCGGTGGGCAAGTGGACTATGCGCGAGTTGGTTAAGCAGGGCAAAGCCGTGCGAATGGTCAACCGGAGTGGCAGAGCAACGGGGGTACCAGCGGAGGTCGAGGTCGTCCAGGGCGACGCCTACCAGGTCGAGACTGTCAAGGCGTTGACCCGGGACGCCGCCTCGGTCTACCAGTGTGCGCAACCTCCGTATACCGATTGGGGCGACAAGTTCCCGCCCCTGCAGGACGCCATTCTCAAAGGGACAGCCGCCAACGGCGCCAAGCTCATTGTCGCCGATAACCTCTATATGTACGGGCCGCCCAACGGCAAGCCGCTGACCGAGGACCATCCCTACACCCCCACGGCGAAGAAGGGACAGGTGCGAGCCAGGATGGCGCAAGCTGTGCTTGACGCCCAGGCGCGCGGCAAGGTACGGGCCGCCATCGCCCGGGCCTCCGACTTCTTCGGCCCGGACGACCCCATCATGGCCGACCAGGTCTTCTACCCGGCCCTCCAGGGCAAGC
This sequence comes from uncultured Anaerolineales bacterium, assembly GCA_964522005.1. Taxonomy (GTDB): domain Bacteria; phylum Chloroflexota; class Anaerolineae; order Epilineales; family JAHCIE01; genus JAHCIE01. Next base: position 4,505 of record CAZFUK010000206.1, read on the forward strand.
GCGTCAGCCTGCTCGGGCGCACCGACCAGCCACACACCTTTAGCTACGTGGCCGACTTTGGCAAGGCGCTAGCCATTCTGGGAACGGATGACCGGGCACTCGGTCAAGTCTGGCATACGCCCAGTGCGGCCCCGGTCACCCAGGCTGAGTTTGTACGGCTGGTGGAGGAGGAGGTAGGGCGGCCGGTCAAGACCCAGGTTGCAGGCGGGTTGATGCTCCGGGTGCTTGGTGTATTCGTGCCCGTGCTGAGGGAGTTTCCGGAAATGCTCTACGAGTGGCAGCAGCCCTTTATCATGGACAGCTATAAGTTTGAGACAACGTTTGGGGTGCAGCCGACGCCGCTCCGCGAGGCGGTGCGCGCAACGGTCGCCTGGTGTCGGGCGCACCCGTCGGTCAGCCACTAGGCGTTGCCCGCTCAAAACATAGAGGGCGTGGAGCACGGTGCCCGGCATTGTGTCCATCGTCAACGACATCCACATCCAACGCTAGCCCAGACGTCGTCTGGGCCTCGGCCGACCGTGGGCCAGGAATCAGAGAGCCGGTGTCCTGGGACACCGGCTCTCTGATTCCGTAACGCTTCTAGCGCGGCTCAACGAGTAACCGAACAGCGGTCCGCTCCTGCTCGCCGATTTGGACCTCGGCAAACGAGGGGATGCACACCGCGTCAATCCCGTCCTCGGCCAGATAGCTCCGCGCAATCGCCACCGCCTTGATGGCCTGGTTGACGGCCCCGGCGCCGATGGCTTGCACCTCGGCGCGGCGCTGCTCGCGGACCACGCCCGCAATCGCGCCCGCGACGGCCGTTGTTCGTGACTTGCCCGACACTTTGATGACATTGTTGGCCATGTTGTGTTCCTCCTGGGGGTGTCGGTACGCTCGCACGGCGGGGCAAGCAGTACTACTTAGCGGGCAATGTCCACCGCCCGCGTCTCTCGAATCACCGTCACCTTGATCTGTCCCGGGTACTCTAACGACTCTTCGATCTTCTTGGCGATGTCGCGGGACAATTGGAGAATCGTCAGGTCGTCCACTTCGTCGGGCTTTACCATAATACGGACCTCGCGGCCCGCCTGGATGGCGTACGACTCCTGAACGCCTGGGAACGAGTTCGCCACATTCTCCAGCGCCTTAATCCGCTTCATGTACAGTTCCAACGTCTCACGGCGTGCCCCGGGGCGGGCGCCCGACATGGCGTCCGCGGCCTCGACCAGGATGGCTTCCACCGACTCCGGCTCGACCTCGTGATGGTGCGCGCCGATGGCGTTGACCACCTTGGTGGGCAGACCGTAGCGCTTCGCGATGTCCGCGCCAATCAGGGCGTGTGGCCCTTCAACCTCGTGACTGACGGCCTTGCCCAGGTCGTGCAGCAGGCCACCCGCGCGCGCTACTTCAACATCGGCGTGCAATTCTGATGCCAGCATCGCCGCGATGTGCGCCGTCTCCACCGAGTGGGCCAGGACGTTCTGGCCGTAGCTCGTGCGGTACTTCATGCGGCCCAGGAGTTTGATGACTTCGGGATGCAGCCCCGGCACCCCGGCTTCGTAGGCAGCCTGGTCCCCCGCCTCCCGAATCACCTGCTCCAACTCCTCCTCTGTCTTCTTCACAATCTTCTCGATTCGGGCGGGATGGATGCGTCCATCGTTGATCAGCTTCAGCAAGGACAGCCGAGCGACCTCACGCCGAATCGGGTCAAAACACGAGAGAATGACAGCGTCGGGGGTATCATCCACAATGATGTCCACCCCGGTGATTTGCTCAATCGCGCGGATGTTGCGTCCACTGCGGCCGATGATGCGGCCCTTCATCTCTTCGCTCGGCAGGGGCACCGCCGAGACGACCACCTCCGATACCTGGTCCGCCGCGCACCGCTGAATCGCCATCGTGATGATAGCGCGGGCGCGCCGGTCGCCCTCCTCCCGGGCCTCGTTCTCAATCTCGCGGATAATCCGCGCCGCGTCCTGCCGCGTCGTGTCTTCCACCTGCTTCAACAGGACCGAGCGCGCCTCCTCCTGCGTCATGTTGGCAATCCGCTGCAACTCAGCCAGACGTTGCTGTTGTGCCTGCTCCGCCTCCTGCTCCAACTTCTGTACCCGCTTCTCGCGTTGATCCAGGTTGCGCGACCGGTTCTCGACCTGGTCAAACCGTCGGTCCAACTTCTCGCGCCGTTGGTTCAGGCCCTGCTCCTGCTGCTGTATCTCACGCCGCTGCGCCTTCTGCTCCGTTTCGACTTGCTCCCGTAGACGCAGAGTCTCGTCCTTCGCCCGCACCATCGTCTCCCGTGCGCGGGTGTCGGCATCGGCCAGGATTCGTTCGGCTTCCGCCTGCGCGGACTGTATCGTCTGCTTATCCTGGGCTTCCTTGAGCTGATACCCTAGCGTCTTGCCTCGGTTGAGCCCGTAGACCCAGCCCGCGAAGGCGCCCAGCCCTATGCCCAGAAGCAGCGCGATGAGGGCGAAGACTATCCATGACCCCATGCGCCACCTCCTTTCTTGTTCTGTTGGTAAGGTGCAAAGTCCAGTAATCAAAGTCAACGAGCCACTCACATAGCTCACGGGCCTTCAACGGGCGCTCTGGCCGCCCCGCCTGGACCCTGTATCAACGTCCAGGGAAGGGTGACCAGCGATCCCACTGTCAACCCCCGAATCAGCCCTGCCATAGTGGGCAGGGGACTGGGCTGAACCGTCCCGTTCAGCCCAATCCGCTGCCTACTCCTCTTCCATCTCCATCCGCTCGCCCGTCGTCTCCTGCCAGAGGCGGCGCACCACGTCGCGCACGACGCTGTACTCGAAGCCGCGCCGCAGCAGGAAGTCGCCCAGCTTCTTGCGAAACTCCTCGGCCGACAACCCGGCCAGCCGCGCCGCCCGAACTCGCCCGACCTCCAGCGCCTGCTCCGGCTCGTCCACGTCGGCCACCGCTGACTCCACCACCGCCGTCTCGATCCCCTTCTGCCGCAACTCCTGCCTTAAAGCCCGCGCGCCCCTGGGTTGCGTCGCCTGGCGGCTGCGCACCCACGCCTCGGCGAAGGCCTCGTCGTTGATCAGGCCCACACGGCCCAGGCGTTCGACAATATGCTCGATGACATCCTGGGCGACTTCCTTACGGCGTAGATACTGGCGAATCTCACGTTCGCTGCGCGGGCGGAAGCTCAGGTAGTTGAGCGTCCGCTCATACGCCTTCTCGACACCGTCCTGCCGCCTTAGCTCCGCGATGTCGTCGTCGGTGAGGCGCTGCCCCTTGCGCAAGGGGGCGGCCAGGAGCAAGGCCAGGCCAAAGGCGAACTGGTCGTCCAGGTAGACGTTGACGCGCTCCTTGTTGCGCTTTTGCACTTCGAGCCGGGTAATGGTGCCTGCCATAAAACACGACCGGGCTGTGGTCCCTGACCACAACCCGGCGCGCCGGTTCCCGCGCTGCCACGTCGTCTGCGTGTCGCGCGGGCGCCTTGTAAGGCTATCCACCCTGCTGACCGAGTCGCCCCTCGGCCCAGGACCTCTCTCTCGCGGCGTGGGCCGCGTCCAACACGAAGCCTAACTGCCCTCTGCGCTCTCACAATCCAGAGCGGGCTAGTAAGTCGGCCCGATGGTTCCAACGTTCGCCGGCGCGGGCCGGCGCTGTCTTGCGTGGTGCGCCCAGGTGGCGATGCGGCTCCCGCCGGGGGGAGCCTGTCAGGGTGGGCGGTACGACCCGAGTGTGGTTCAGGGTCGAATAACGACTTTAAGCGGCGTGGGTCACGCCGCCTAAAGTCGTTATTCAGGAAAGTCTACACTTACTCCGCATCCTCGTCCGAGGCCATCAAGGTGGCCTGCGCGTACTGGCTGGCCAGGCGGCCGGCTTCGAGGTCGGCCAGGCCATTTGAGGCCGGCTCCTCTTCGTCAGCCACCGGGGCGGCCGCCAGCGCGGCCTTGCCGGGCGCGCGCTTGCCCTTCTTGCCCGCTGCGCCCTCGCTCGCTGGCGCCGGCGTCGGGGCGGACAGGCTGGGCGCGGGGGCAGCGGCCGGCTTGGGGGCCAGGCCCTGGCGGGCGCGGATGGCGTTCTCGATGTCCAGTGTCAGGTTCGGGTTCTCCGAGAGGAACGTCTTGGCGTTCTCGCGGCCCTGGC
>CAZFUK010000207.1:0-720 GCA_964522005.1 uncultured Anaerolineales bacterium
CTGGCGCGCTGGCAGGCCCTGGCGAACCTGCCGCCCGACGAGACGCCCACCGACTTCCCAGGCCTCGACCGCGTGCTGCCCCGGCCCTAACCAGTCCCCTCACCCACGACCCGCCGTAGCGCGCCCCCCGTGGCTGCCCCACCCCCGACCCCGCCTACCCCGCGCCGCTTGACAGTGGGGGCGCGGGTGCGGCACCAGCGGCTGGGCGAGGGACCGCTGCTCCACATCGGCGGCGGCGTGGCGACGGTGGACTTCCCGGAGCGCGGCGTGCGCTACCTGCCGATGGCCTCGCTGACAGAAGTTGCGTGAATCGCCCGGCAGGGCTAGACTTCCCCCATGCTCGACCTGCCCTCGATCCTCCGCCTGATCGTCCTGATTCCGGTGCTCCTGGTCCTGCCGGGCAGCGCGCTGCTGGCCTGTCTGCCCGCGCCGCGCCACCCCGCCGCCCAGGCGAGCAGCGCGGTGGAAAGCGCCTGGCGCGTCGTCCTCGTCGGCCTGGTCCTGAGCGGCTGGACGGCGGAGGTCATGGCCGAGTTGGGCCAGTTCCGGCTGCGGGTCTTCCTGCTCCTGGTGGTCGGCGGCAGCCTGGCCCTGTGGGCCGTCCCGCTGGGGCTGCGCCGCCAACCGCTACGGACGACCCTGGCCTCCGTCTTCTCGGTCAGTACTCAGTCTTCAGTAGTCAGTAGTCAGTACTCTGTCTTCAATCCTCCGTCTTCCGGC
>CAZFUK010000207.1:730-8581 GCA_964522005.1 uncultured Anaerolineales bacterium
CCTGGCCGCCCTGGCCCTGTTCGCCCGGCCCCACGAGACGATTCTGGGCGCGGGCGACGCGGGCGTGTACATCAGCCGCGCCGCCCACATCGTGCGGACAGGCGGCATCGTGATTCACGAGCCGACCCTGGCCGCCCTGCCCCCGGACCAGGCGGCGCAACTGCTCCAGGTCATCCCGGAGACGCCGGACATTCCCCTGCGCTTCCCCGGCGTCTACGCCGTGGACCCGGCCCACGGCGTCAGCCTGCCCCAGTTCTTCCCCCTGTTCCCGGTCTGGCTGGCGATCTTCTACGCCCTGGGCGGCGTGTGGGCCAGCCTGTGGGCGCTGCCCCTGTTCGGCGCGCTGGGCGTCCTCAGCGTCTACTACGCCGGCCGCTGGGCCGTCGGCCCCACGGCGGCCGGGGTCGGCGCGGTCGGCCTGACCCTCCTCGCGCCGCAGGTCTGGTTCAGCCGCTACACCACGACCGAGACGTTCACCCAGGCGCTGCTGTGGGCCGGCGTGGCGGCCTTCGCCGTCTATGTCGCGGCCGACGCCTCGCCTCGTCTCGGTGTGCTGGCCGGGCTGACCCTCGGCGGGGTCCTCCTGACCCGCATTGATACGCCCTTTGTCCTCGCCCTACCGGTCGGGCTGGCCCTGTGGGGCCTGCTGCGCGCCCCGGTCCAGGGGCCTTGGCTCACGCCACGGGGCCTGCTGCTCGACCGCCCCCGCGCCATGCTGGCCCGCTACGGCGCGTTCCTGCTGCCCATGACCCTGCTGGCGGCCCACGCCGGGCTGCACGCCCTCCGCTTCGCCTACCCCTACGTTGAGTCCACGTCGGGCGTCCTGACCATGCGCGAGACCCTCTCCGTGGCGGGCCTCGTGGTAGGGGTCGGGCTGGGCAGCCTGGGCGTGGTCCTCTGGCGCTCCCGCCGTCTGGTCCTGTTGCGGCCTGCCTCGGTCGCCGTCGCTAGTGGGGCCGGGGTCGGCGCGAAGGCCGGGAGCGGCATGGGGGTCACGAGCCTGTCGGCCGCCCAACTCGCCGCTGTTGTGCAGCCGGTGCGGGCCTTGCTGGCGCTGGGCATCCTGGCGCTCGGGCTGTGGGCCTACTTCATCCGCCCGCTGGGCGATGAAACGGCGACCTACACCACCTGGTACGCCGGCACGCTGATTATCGCCAAGCATCAGACGCTGCTCCAGTTGGGCTGGTACCTGTCGCCGGTCGGGGTGCTGCTGGCCGTGGCGGGCGCCGCCCTGGCCGCCTACACCGGCCGCGCCTCGCGGGTCTGGCTTCTGCTGGCCGTCGGTCTGCTCTTCTCGCTGCTCTACCTGGCGCACCCGCTCAACAACACCCGCCACATCTATGTCATGCGCCGCTACGTGCCCGCCGTGCTGCCCGCCTTCGCCCTGTGCGCGGGCTACGCGCTGGCGTGGGTGGCCGGCCGGCGTCCTCCGTCCTCCGTCCGTATAGCGATGGCGGGGCTGATGGCGGTGGCGGCGCTGGTGGGCATCGTGCCGGTGACGGCGCGGATCATGGCGCAGTCGGAACTGGCGGGGTCCGTCGAGCAAGTGGCGCGGCTGGCGGACCGTTTCGAGCCGAACGCCGTGGTGCTGCTGCGCGACCCGGACGTGGTGGGGACAGCGGCGGTGCTGGGCACACCGCTCCAGTACATCCACGGCCGCGACACCTTTGTCGTCCACGGCGAGATTCGTCCTGAGCGGGTGGCGGGCATGCTCCAGACCTGGCGGGCGGCGGGGCGGCCGGTCTACGTCGGCCTCAGCGACGGCGCCACCTGGCCGACCCTGGCGAGGTTCACCCTGACGCCCCTGGGCCGCTTCGAGGTCAACACCCACATCCTCGAAGCGCCCTTCGACCACGTCCCGACGGAGTGGGTTCCGCACCAGCGGAGCGTGGAACTGTACCGTGTTGGTCCTTAATGCGCATCCTCCATGTGGCTCACCAATACCCGCCCGACCGACGCGGCGGGGTCGAAGTCTACACCCAGGCGCTGGCCGAGGCCCAGGCCGCCCAGGGCCACACCGTCGCCGTCCTCCACGGCTGGGCCGACCGAGTGAACGATGCCCCCCTGGTCGGTGGTCAGTGGTCAGTGGTCAGTGGTCAGAATGCGGTAGACAGTCATCAGTCATCAGTCTCCAGTCGTCGGTCCTCAATCCCCGATTCCCAATCCCTGATCCTTCTTTCTGCGACGCCCCGCCCGGCCCGCCACCCGCTCGAAGCCTTCGTCCGCTCGTTCCACAACCCGGCCCTGGACGCGGCGTTTGCCCAGGCCCTCCAGGCGTTCCGGCCCGACGTGGTCCACATCCAGCACCTCAAAGGGCTGTCGGCGCGGCTGCCCTTGGTGGCGAAGCGGCTGGGCGTCCCGGTCGTCTACACCCTCCACGACTGGTGGACCTTCTGCGGCAACGCCCAACTCGTGCGCCACACCGGCAAGCTATGCGACGGTCCTGTCCTCTGGCTCAACTGCGCCGACTGCGCCGCCCACCACAACGCTGTGGTCGCCCACCCGCAGCCCCATCCATCTTCAATCTTCAATCTTCGGTCTTTTCATCCCCAAACCGCCCTGGCCCTGGCCGCCTCGCCCCTGATCGCCGCCCTGTTCGCTTATCGCGAGCGGCTGCTCGAAGCGAGCCTGCGCGCCGCCGACGTGGTCATCGCGCCGACGGCCTTCGTCCGCGACCGCTACGCCCAGCAGGGGCTGGCCGACGGCCGCTTCCGCGTCGTCGAGCATGGGATTGACTATCCGAGGGACGGAGGACGGACGACGGACGACGGAAGGGGGAAGTCAGAAGGCGGAAGGCGGAGGACGGGGGACGGAGGACGGACGACGGAAGATGGAGGACGGAGGACGGACGAAATACGCAATACGAAATACGCACTACGCATCGGCTACCTTGGCGGCCTCGCCTGGCAGAAAGGCGTCCACGTCCTGGTCGAGGCGTTCAACACGCTGCCGGAGCGGGCCGAACTAGCGGTCTATGGCGACCCGCGCCCCTTCCCCGACTACGTCGCCCGGCTCACAGCCTTGGCGCGCCACCCAGGCATCCGCTTCGCCGGCCCCTACGCCCCGCACGATCGCTGGCGCGTCCTGGCCGACCTGGACCTGGTCGTCGTGCCATCGATGTGGCCTGAAATTTCGTCGTTGGTGACACAGGAGGCGTTCGCGGCGGGCGTGCCGGTCGTGGCATCGCGGGTGGGCGCACTCGCGGGCCGCGTGCGGGATGGGGTGGATGGGCGGCTCGTCCCGCCGGGCGACACGACGGCGTTGGCCGCCGTGCTGGCCGACCTGGTCGAGCGGCCGGAAGAGTTGGACCGCTTGCGGCAGGGCGTCCGCCCGCCGCGAACCTTGATGGAACATGTCGCGGAGATTGAGGGAATCTATCAGAGGCTGGCACAGAACTAACAGAATAATTATGTAAATTCTGTTAATTCTGTCCCCTTCTTACTTCCAGCGAGTGAGGATGCGCTCGCGCTCGAAGAGGCGCACGCCCGCCAGCAGGGCGATGACATCGAGGACGAGCAGCACCAGCGCCGCCACCAGGACTGCCCCAATGCCGAGCAGGAACAGCCCCGCGCTCTGGCCGACGATGAGGCCGATGAGGGGCAGAATGAGAATCACGGCCACCTGCTGCGCGCTGCGCGGGTCGTTGGCCCGCGACGAGACAATGACGCCCAGGCCCAGGGCCAGGAAGGCGATGAGGGGCGTAATGACCAGGATGAGCGTCCAGGTGGCGCTGTCCAGCGCGAAGGCGGCGACGGTTGGCCCGGCCCACAGCCGCACCAGCAGCGCCTGCAAGCCGAACACCGCCCACGTGCCCAGCACGGCGGGGATGGTGGCGGCCAGACTCTTGGCGAGCAGCAGGTCGCGGGTCGTGGTCGGCGTCGCCAGGACGGCCTCCAGGCTGCGGCTCGTCTTCTCGCCGATGATGCTGTAAGTGGCGATGCTCATGGCGCCCATGACGGGCAGCAGCAGGAACAGGGGCAGGAACTGACGCAGGATAAAGACCTGGAACTGCTGTAGCGGGCTGAGCGCGCCGAAGCCGGGCGCGACCTGCTGGAGCAGGCGGGTGGCCGTGGCGATGTCCGGATCGTTGAACGCGTCCGCCCCCGTGAGCGCGGGCAGGCCGACGCTCATGCCAAGGGGCATCAGCCCGAACATGGCCGCCAGACCGATGAAGGTCCAGACAATCGTCTTGTTCTTGAGCGTCTCCGCCCACTCCTTGCGGACAATGGCTTCGATGGGTGACATCATGGTAGCCTCACCTCCCCGCCGTCCCGTTAGGCACGCGCCCGGTCCCAGTGGGGGCGGCCGCCGCATTCTCCACCAACTCCAGGTAGACCTGCTCCAGGCTCGCGCGGGCCTCGGTCACAAACTGAATCTCCGCCCCCTGGGCCACCAGCGCCGCGATGAGCACCGGGTTGTGGCGGGCGACTGGGCTAACGCCATCGCTGCCCGCGCCATCCGCCCAGTCCACGCGCAGTTCCCCCGCCTGTAACTCGGCGTGCTGCACCCCCGGCAGGCTACGCGCCAGTTGGACGAAGCGCGGGTCGGGGTTGGCAAGTTGAACGATGGACCGCGCCCCGAACAGCCGCTGCCGCAGGGCAGTCGGCGTGTCCACGGCAATGAGGCTTTGGCGCAGGACGGCCACGCGGTCGGCCAGGCGCTCGGCCTCGTCCAGGTTGTGCGTCGTCAGGAAGATGGTGCGTCCCTCGGCCTTCAGTTCTTCCAGGAAGTCGCGCACCGTCTTGGCCGCGCTGGGGTCCAGGCCGCTCGTCGGCTCGTCCAGGAAGAGCAGCTCCGGCTCGTGGAGCAGGGCGCGGGCGATGGCCACCTTCTGCTTCATGCCCTTGGAGAAGCCGCCCGTGGGGTCGTCGCGGCGGTCCCACAACTCCAGCAGCTTCAGGTACTTCTCGACCTGCTTCTCCGGCTGGGCAACGCCGTACAGCCGGGCGAAGTACAGCAGGTTGTAGTAGGCGCTCAGGCGCTCGTATAGGCCCGGCGACTCGGTCAGCAGGCCGACGTGGGCGCGGATGTGCGTCCGCGCCGCCTCGCCGTCGCTGAGCCGGGCGCCCACCACCGTCGCGTCGCCGCCGCTGGGCGCAAGGAGCGCCGCCAGCATGCGGACGGTTGTGGTCTTGCCCGACCCGTTGGGGCCGAGCAGGGCGAAGACCTCGCCGGGCGCGTCATCAAAGGAGACATCACGCACGGCGGTGGTCGGACCAAAGACGCGGGTTAAGCCTGTGGCATGGATCATGGTGTTCATAGGAGTAAGAACGAGACGGCCGTGGTAACGCTCATCGCGACAGCCACCACGACCAGGTAGCTGACACCCAGCAGGGCCATCTTCAAGGCGGTCTTGAGATAGGACTGGGCGTAGACGACTCGCAGGGCGATAAAGGTATAGACGGTCAGCCCGAGCAAGGCCAGGTTGGGCGCGAGGTCGGACCAGACGCTGGAGGCCGGGAAGCGCCCCTCGACCACAAGCAGGACCATCAAGACCAGAAACGCGAACGTGTGCAAGTGCAACGCGAACGTGACGTGTTCGATGTACAGCCAGGGTCTCCGAATATACAGCAGCTTCAGCATGAGCGCGACGACCGGCAGCAGAAAGACCATCATGCGCGAGGCGTTGTCGAGCAGGGTCTCCAGGAAGCGTTGACGAAAGACATCGAGACCGTTGCGCGTCACCGCCTGCCACCGTTCCAGCAGCCAACGCAGGGTAGGGTCACGCTGGCTCAGGTCGGTGAGCGTAATTCCCCGCAATTGCCCCGCCGCGTTGGCCGGAAACTCAATCGGCCGCCCCTCGTCATCCAGCATCGTCTCGCCGTTAGCGGGGGGTAGGACAAGTTCGCGCGTCTCGATATTCTCCAGCACGCTCAGATCAAACACTGTGTTCAGCGACACCTGGGCTAGCACGAGAAAGAACAGCGCGCTTGTCACCAGGTACATGCGCAGCGGGGAGACGTATCGCACCCGCTTGCCCGCGTTGTACTCACGCGTCATGCGGCCCGGCCTGAACACCAGCGTCCACAGGCTGCGAACCAGGGACGAGTTGAGGTTGAACTGGCCGTCAATAAAGTCGGCCACCAGTTCCCGAAAGGTCAGGCGGAAGTCCGCCCCCCGCTGACCGCACTCAACGCAGTACTTCCCCGTCAGCTTCGCGCCGCAGTTCAGGCAGTATTCGGGCAGCTGCGCCTTGGGCATGGTCCACCCTCCTCCTCGGCCCCCTGACTGTCAAGTGTAGCACGAGAAGGCGGGTGGACACAAGCTTATGCGGCGCCCAGGCCCACGGCCAGCAGGCTGATGAGCGTCATCACGATATGGGATGTACCGTGGGCCAGCATGGCCGTCTCCAGGCTGCGCCGCCAGTAGAGCCAACCCAGCGCCAGCCCGCCGATGGAGTTGAGCAGGACGGTGCGGAAGATGACCATCGGGGTCAGGCTGCCGAAGATGGTCCCGGCCGCCGGCAGGTGACCCGCCCCAAACAGGACCGCCGCCAGGACAATGGCCGTGCCCATGAGCCAGGCGCCGGGCCGCCCCTGGCCCCGCTGGAACAGCCGCCACAGCAGCCAGGCGAACAGCGTCATCAGCCCCCAGCGCAGCATCAACTCCTCGACAATGCCGCCGTACAGAACCCCCATCACCGTCAGGCCCAGGCTGCGTTCCGTCCCGACGGCCTCCACCGGCTTGGGCATCCACGCCCCCAGCGCCCCGTCCAGCACGGCCACCAGCAGCGCGAAGACAGTGCCCACCGCCAGGGCGAGGGGCAGGTCGCGCTTGAGAGCCTGGCCCGCCGAGCCGACGCCCTCCAGTTGCTCAATGATATACGACCGCAGCCCCAGGCGGTGCGCCAGCGCCACGCCGACCGCCACGCTGAGGCTCATGATCAACAGCGGCTGAATCAGCGCGGCCACAGCGAGGACGGGCAGGGGGACGCCGGCCGTCGCCGGATTCGAGGTCAATAAGACGGCGTACTGGCCCAGCAGCGCCGGAATCAGCGCCAGCACGCCCACCACACCCAACGCCCACAAGGGGGCAAACCGCCGCCAGAACGATGTCCGCAGCGTCGTCACTGTTGTCGCCATACACACCTTCCTTGACCAGACTAGGATTAGACTAACCAATGCCCGGAACGTTACTGCCTCTAGGCCCGACTCAGGCCTCCGCCTCCGTCTTCGCCGCGTCGGCATCGAGGAGCGCGACCGTTGCCAGCCGCCGCCGCTGTCGGCCCTCCCCCGCCGTCTGCGACAGCAGGGGCAGCAGGGCGGCATTGAGCGCCTGGATGAACCCTCGCCACTCCTCGTCGCTGGCGTAGAACCGGGCGGTGGTAAAGCCGACCAGGTCGCGCGCCATGTCGGGGTCGGGCTGCTGGAGATAGTGGTCAAACTCCTGGTAGAGTTGCAGCATGAAGGCCAGGAACGCCTGCCGCAGCCGATCCGGGGTGAGCGCGCCGCGCTCGTCGGCCGTCAGTGGGGCGAGGTCGCGCCGCACGCGCAGCGTCTTCTCGACCGCTCCGCGCACGCGGCGCTCGCCCACCACTTCCAGCGCGCCCTGGTCCACCAGCGTCTGCACGTGGCGGTAGAGCGACGAGACCGGAATATCGTCCAGGCGGGCCGCCAACTCGCGCGTCGTGAGTTCCAGCGCCCCCAGCGCCACCAGGATGCGCAGCCGCACCGGGTGGAGAAAGAGGTCCAGGCGGGCAGAGACAGTCTCCGTCATTGGGTTCACCATTTGTTATCGTTACTGATATTAATAATACTCCCATTTACGAGAAAGGTCAAGAGGTGAAGCATCCACCGTTCGGATGATTATCGGTGGGGAAGCGGCAACGTTTGACGAGGAGGGGCGGGTGGG
>CAZFUK010000208.1:0-8548 GCA_964522005.1 uncultured Anaerolineales bacterium
CTTGCGCCATTATGGCTCCTCTGTCGCCAAAGCCTTTGCCTTACTCGGCATCACCCGTCCCTGACTTTGAAAGAACCCTGCCACCGGCGTCAATAAGGCGCCGCAAGTCAGCGAGGGCGCCCTGGTAGTCGGTCCCCGACCGATGCGCCGGGGCGTCCGCGTTTCGAGCGGCCAGCATTCCCTCGGCCGTCGGCAGCGAGTGCGGCTCGGTGCCCGTGATCCAGAACGTCCTCATCCCCACCGCCTTGGCGGGCGCGATGTCGTTGTCCCAGTCGTTGCCGACCATCAGGCACTCGCCCGGCTTGCGCCCGATCCGCTCCAGAATTTCATGGTAGTACTCGGGGTGCGGCTTGGTGTAGTGCATGGTCTCGTAGGCGGTGATGAAGCGGAAGGGGATGTCGCCCAGGTCGGCCCAGGCCAGGCGGTGCTGGATGGCGCGCAGGGGGAAGACGGGGTTGGTGGCGACCACCAGCTCGTGGCCGCGCTCTAGAGCCGCCAGGATGAGGGGCCGCGCTTCGGGCACGACGGCGGTGTAGGGCTGGAGCTTGGGGAACTCGTCCTCGTAGAAGCGGTCAAGGATGGGCCGCAGGTCGGCCTCGGTCAGGCCGAGCGCCGGGTAGAAGTGCGCCGCGAAGACCTGCTCGTTGGTGCGGCCGGGGTCGCGGTTCGCCATCATGGCCTGGGTCGCTTTCAGCAGCTCCAGCACCAGGCGGTCGGCCGGCGCGTAGGGCGCGAGGTAGGCGGTCAGGGCGCGAAAGTAGGGCGGCAGGAACTGGTCAATGGGATTGACGAGGAGGGTATCGTCCAGGTCGAACACGAGCGTGGTCATAACTGGCCTTTCGTGAGCCTCTGGTGTAAACTGCAGCCTGGTGATTCTAGCCGAACCGAGCGAGATCGGCAACCCATCACCTTTTTTGGCCGCATGCGTATGTATGGATAAATGTCCCCCCATTCGCTTTGGACGACAGGAGGGGCCGGGAGGCCCAGAGGCTCGCGTGGTTCACCCAAAATCGCGTCAACTGATTGTACTCGTCTTTCTCACCATTCTCATCGCCGCGCTCATGCTCCTGCTCACCATGATGACCCAGTTGAGCGCGGTACGCCTCGACGACGCGGCGTGGAGGGTGACAATGTTGTCATCGCTGTGGGGCATCTAGCTCAGGCCGCTTAGCCAACGCGACACCTGTGAGTTGAGCGGTTCGCCCAATTCACCCTGATACCTAAAAAAGACACCGGGTAAGCCTTTTCAGCTTACCCGGTGCGCGTATTTCGCCGTCCGTCGCCTTAGTCCGGTTTGGCCCAGATGAGGAGGCGGTGCGACCAGTTGAGACCGGTGCAGGTGATGAGCAGCAGTTGGTCGCGCGGGACGGTCGCCAGGGCGAGGCCCTCGCGGCCGGCCAGCACCGTCTCGACCTTGACCACGCGGTAGCGCTGCTCGCTATCGCCCAGCGCCAGCCGTACCTCATCGCCGGGGCGGACTGGGCGGAAGGTGAACTGGCCGGCGTGCCAGTTGAGGCGCAGGCCGTCGAAGGCGCTGCGCGACAGGCCGGCGGCCTGGTCGGGCACGAGGAGGTTCCGTCCCTCGGCCCACGTCGCCTTGACCGGGACGGTCCGCCCGGCCAGGGTCAGGCGGCCAATGGGCGGGAGTTGGTCGGGCGATACGGCGTCCACCGTCGCGTCGTCGGCCTGCTCACCCTGCGGCATGCCCGTATCGGTGGTCAGGTCGGCGCCCGTGACGGGCAGCAGGATCTGGTTGACGCCGAACAAGGCTTCGCCGCAACTGCCGAGCCAGGTGATCGGGCTAGGCGTGGTGGTGAACCAGTTGGAGTTCGACGGTAGCTGAAGCGTCAGGCGGTAGCTCGCGCCGTTGACCAGGTTGCCCAGCCAGGCGCGGCCGTTGAGGTCCGTCGTGACCGCCGCGCCGCCTGGCCCCTGGACATCCACCGTCCAGCCCGGCAGAGGGGTCTCGCCCGTATCCAGCCGCCCGTTGCCGTTGAGGTCCTGGAAAACGGTGATCGTGATGTTGGCGATGCACTCCCCGGCCGGCGTGGGCGACGGCTGGCCGACGGTCGGTTGCACCGGCGTTTGGGCCGGGGTGACGGGCGTGGGCTGGCCGCTCGACGGCGTCTGGACCGGCGTCGGCGAACTGCCGGGGGGCGTCGTCGGCGTGGTCCCGCTGCCTGGGGTAGCGGTCACACCAGTCGGCCTGGTTGCCGTGGGTGTGGGGCTGGCCTCAACCTCGCCGCGTGGGGTCGAAGTCGCCGTTGGGGTGGGCTGCGCGCCGGTTGGGGCGGTGGCGGTGGGCGAAGGCGCGGGCGTCGCCGTCTCTAGCCCCGGCAGGGTGAAAGTCGCGGTTGTGCCAGGCGTGGCGGTGGCGGTGGGCGAAGGCGCGGGCGTCGCCGTCTCCAGGCCGGGCAGGGTGAAAGTCGCGGTCGTGCCAGGCGTGGCGGTCCCGTTGGGAGGCGGCGCGGTGGCGGTCGGTGTCCACGTCGGTGTCGCCTCCACTTCAGGGGTGCTGTAGACACACGTCGGTGTGGGGGTCGGCGTCGGCCAGCCCAGCGGGGTGTTGGTGGGCGTCGGCCCGCCGATGGGCGTATTGGTCGGCGTGATGTAGACACACGGGGTGGTGGTGCGCGTCGGAGTAGCCGTGTGCGTAGCCGTAGGCGTGGCGCTCGCCACGGGGGCCGGCGGGGTCAGGGTGAAGGTTGGGCTGGCTTCCGGCGTGCCCGTCCGGACTTCAGGCTGGCGTGTCGGCGTGAGCGACGGGGTGTTGACCGGGGTGGCCGTGCTGTAGACACACATCGGCGTCGGCGAGGGGCCGCCCAGGGGTGTATTGGTGGGCGTCGGCTGGCCGGGCAGCGGGCTGGTCGGCGTGACGTAGACGCACGGTGTGTTTGTCCCGGTCGCGGTCGCCGTTGCGGTCAGGCTGGCCGTGGCGGTGGCCGTCTCGGTGGCCGTCGTGGTGGGCGTCACGCCAGGCGGCAGAGTCGGCGTCGCGCTAATGCTGGCGGGCGCCGTAGGCGTGACGGTTACACCCGCGCCGGGGGTCGCCGTTTGCAGCCCGCCCTGCGGCGTCTCCGTCGCCACCGGCGTGCCGCTCGGGGGCGGCGTCAGGCTGGGCGTCACGGCTGGCGTGCCTGTCTCGACCTCGGTGCGTGGGGTGCTGGTGGCCGTCACCGTTGGCGTGAGGGTGGCCGAGCTGACCGGTAAGGGCGGCGTGGTCAGGGTCGGAACCGGAACGGTCGCCGTCGGTGTGAGGGTCGGGGGAAGCGCCGTCCGCGTGGCGGTGGCCGGCCCGGGCGTGCGCGTGAAGGTCGGCGGGGGCGGCGTCAGGGTGGGTGGGATGGGGGTATTCGTCGGCGGAACGGGCGTCGCGGTGACGCGGGGTCCCCAGGGCTTGGCGTAGGCGATGTTCGAGCCGCGCTCCGCGCAGATTGGAATGTAGGGCGGGGGCATGTCGCTCGGCCAGAAGCGGAAGGCCGGCGTTTCGACGCCGACACAGTAGTAAGCCTCGCCGTTGCTCTCGTCTACCAGGGTCACAACGCACTCCTGGCGCAGCCATCGCCCGCCGAGGGACAGGTTATCGCACCAACTCGGCCAGTCGCGGCCCGTGTACACGGTGGGCGACGGCGGCATGGTGGCCGAGGGCCGGACCGCTGTGGCGCTGGCCGCCGTGGTCGGGCTGGCAGCCTGCTCGACGTGTAGGGTGGGCCTGGGGGTATCGGTGGGGGCCGTGGCCGAGACCGCCGTGGGGCGGGGCAGACGGCGCGGGTTCTCCGTCGTCGCTACGGGGGTGGGCGCGGGCGCGCGGGTCGCCGTCGGCGCCGCGACACTGGGCGTCGGTTTGCTATCCGCGCCCGCGACCGACTCAGTCAGGACAAACAAGGCTAACGCAATACAAACGACAACGAGACGTGGCACAGCAGCGGCGATTCGCATCGGGCAACCCTCCCCTCGCCGGCTAGCCTCACCCGAAAGCTCCCCCCTCCGACCACTCCGAGCTAGACTAACGGCGCCAGGTTACAAACGGAGTTAACAGCGTGACCGACAAAAACAACGTCCATAGGGATAGCGTGCGATTCCTAACGACGTCAGTACCCCAACAAACAGAGCTGGTTCTGCATCAGGACAAGCCAGGCTAATGGGTGAACGACAACGACAGAGGTTGCCTATCACCCTTATTAACGGTAGAATTGCAACTAAGATGCCACTAACCCCCGAAGTACCGTGAAAGTAGTGTAAAGTTTCGGAGGCTTGGTATGAAAGATGACGAATTGATTGGTGGGCTGATCAGTCGTCTGCTGGCGAAGCGCCCCGATCTGTGGCCCGTCTTCCAGACCGACCCGCTCGGCGCCCTCGAAGAGGCGCGCATCACGCCGACAGACGCCGAGCGGCAGGCCATCGAGCGGACCGAGCAGGCCGTCGCCGGCCAGGCTCACTCGCGCCATGCCGAGGCCGACCCGCTGGCCGAGAGCCTGAAGGCGGACCTGGCCGCCGCCCGCGCCGCCAGGGCGCTCGACTTCAACCCGTTGGCCGAACCCGACCCGGCCGCCGAGCAGCCGACCCAGGTGGACGAGGCCCTGCTGGCCGAGCAGCAGCGGCTGCGCGAGCGGGCGGCGGCGATGCGGGCGCAACTGGCGGAGGAGAAACGGCGGCTGGCCGAGGAGCGCGAGCAGGCCATGCGCCGACTGGGGGGTGGGAAGCGTGGTAAAGAGGGCAGTTGACCAGGGACAGGATTTACAAGATGAACAGGATCACCCGGACAAACGGTTGCCCTGCCAGGGTCTAATCATGTAAATCTTGTAAATCCTGTCTAAAGGCTCCCAGCCTGGAGGCTACGAGCGGATGGTGGCGCTCAACTCCCGCCCGAGCGCCTGGACGATGCGCTGCACGACCGGCGCCACGTCCTCGTCGGTCAGCGTGCGGTCGGCGGCCTGGAAGGTCAGGGCGTAGGCCAGGCTCTTCTTGCCCGCGCCAATCTGCGGCCCTCGGTAGAGGTCGAACAGGTCCACGCCGCGAAGGAGCTCACCGCCGGCCTCGGTGATGACCGCGTAGACCCCTGCCTGGGGCACACCGTCGTCCACAATCACGGCCAGGTCGTTCTTGACCGGCGGTCGCGTGAGCAGCGGCGTGTGCGTTCGCTCCAACTGGGCCGCCTGGAGGACCGTCTCCAGGTCCAGGTCGGCCACCAGGATGGGATGGTCAGGCAGGTCCACGCTGGACTGGGCATTGAAGGCGGCCCGCACCAGCGGATGTACCTCGCCCGCCACGCCGACGGGCACCGCCGGGTGGCTGGAGGGCGCGTCGAGGGGCGTGATGGCGACTCGGGCGGCGCGGCCCGGATGGTAGGTCGGGTGGTCGCGTAGCGGCGTCCAGACCCCGCGCAGGCCGAGTCGGCCCAGCAGCGTGTCCACAATCCCCTTGAGATCGTAGAAGTCATACTCAGGCGGCGCGCCTTCCCATACCACTGCCTGGCGCGGCCCGGCCAGCGCGATGGACAGCCGCCGCGGCTCGTCGGGCAGTTCCTGGCCCTCGCGGGGGATGTAGACCGGCCCCACCTCGAACATCGCGATGTGCTCGCGGTAGCGGGCGTTGTTCGCCAGGTTCTCCAGGGCGCTCGCCACCAGAGTGTGGCGCATGGCGGCGCGGTCCGGGCGAATCGGGTTCGCCAGGGTGATGTACGGCGGCTCGCCCACCGCTTCGGGCGTCAGCCCTGGATGGAGCGTCGCTTCGCGTTCGGGCGTCGTCATCTGGTACGAGATGGTCTCCTGGAGGCCGGTCCCGACCAGGATGTCGCGCACCCGCTCTTCGAGCAGCAGGCTAAGGTTCGTTCGCTGGGGCGGCAGTTCGTCGGCCAGCAGCGTCTCTGGAATGCTGTCGTAGCCCTCCATACGGGCCACCTCTTCCAGCAGGTCGTAGGAGTTGGAGACATCCAGCCGGTGCGGCGGGACGACGGCCCGAATCTGCCAGCCCCGCTCGTCCTCCCCGACAATGCTCACCTCGAACTCCAGCGCACGGAGGTCGGCCACGACCCGCTCGGCCGACAGGTCCATGCCCAGGATGCGCCGCACGTCCGCCGTCGCCAGGGCCACCTCGACGCGTGGCGCGGGCACGGGGTAGTTGTCCAGGACGCCGGCCGCGATGGTCCCGCCCGCCAGTTGGCGCATGAGTTCGGTCGCCCGCTGGCCGCCATAGGGCGCCAGGGCCGGGTGGATGCCGCGCCCGAAACGCGAGGCCGCCTCGCTCGGCAGCTTGAGGGCGGTGTAGGTCTGGCGGACGTTGAGGGTGTCGAAGTTGGCTGCCTCTAGCAGGATGCGCGGCGTCGTCTCGCTCACCTCGGTGTCCAGCCCGCCCATGACCCCGGCGATGGCAATCGGCCCCGCCGTGTCGGTGATGAGCAGCATGTCGGGCGTCAGTTGGCGGCGGACGTTGTCCAGCGTGACCAACTCTTCGCCCGCCCTCGCGCGGCGCACGATGATCGTCGGCGGCTGACCGCCCGCCCGGCCGACCAGCTTGTCGTAGTCGAAGGCGTGCAGCGGCTGGCCCAGTTCGAGCATCGCATAATTGGTGATGTCCACGATGTTCGAGATGGGCCGCATGCCCGCCAGCGTGACGCGGCGCTGCATCCAGGTCGGCGCCGGGCCAAGGGTCACGCCTTCAATGACCGTGGCGCAGTAGCGGCTGCACAGGTCGGGGTCCTCGATGACGATGCGCGCCAGCCCTTCGACCGGCGGCCCCTCGGCGGTCATGTCACCGCTGGGGTAGCGCACCGCTTGCCGCGTCAGAGCCGCGATCTCGCGGGCCGTGCCGACCACATTCGAGGCGCGCGCCAGGTTGGGCGTCAACTCGATTTCGAGGACGGTGTCGCCCAGGTAGTCGGCCAGCGGGGCGCCGACCGGCGCGTCGGGCGGCAGGATGATGATGCCGGTGTGGTCGTCGGACAGCCCCAGTTCCTTCTCCGACAGGACCATGCCCGCCGACTCGACGCCGCGCAGTTTGGCCGGCTTAATGGTCAGCCAACTGCCGTCGTCCTTGTGGCCGTCAATCACCCGCGCGCCGACGACGGCGAACGGCACCTTCTGGCCCCGGTCGCCTACTTTCAGGTTGGGCGCGCCCGTCACGACGCGCTGCGGCTGGCCCGCGCCGTAGTCTACCGTCGCCAGGACCAGGCGGTCGGCGTTGGGGTGGGGGTCAATGCTGACGATCTGCCCAACGAAAATCTTGTCGCGCTCCCACTCCGCGCCGAGGCGCTCCATCTTCGCCACTTCCAGCCCGGCCATCGTCAGCCGATGGGCCAGCTCGTCCAGCGACAGGGGAATGTCTACATACTCCTTGAGCCAGGAGAGAGGGATTAACATAGGAACTCCTTACGCGTACTGTTCCAGGAAGCGCAGGTCGTTGGCGTAGAACAGGCGGATGTCGTCAATGCGGTACTTCAGGATGGCCGGGCGCTCGACGCCCATGCCCCAGGCGAAGCCGCTATAGACATCCGGGTCGTAGCCGCCGTTGCGCAGGACGTCCGGGTGGACCATGCCCGACCCCAGGATTTCCAGCCAGCCCGAGTGCTTGCAGATGCGGCAGCCGACCCCGCCACACACGATGCACTCGATGTCCACCTCCATACTCGGCTCGGTGAATGGGAAGTAGCTGGGGCGGAAGCGCACGTCGTACTGCGGGCCGAAGAAGCGCGCCGCGAAATTGCGGATGGTGCCCTTCAGGTCGGCCATGGTGATGTGCTTGCCCACCGCCAGCCCCTCGATCTGGTGGAACTGCATCTCCGAGCGCACCGTGACCTGCTCATAGCGGAAGACCATGCCCGGCACGACGATGCGAATCGGCTCCGGGTGGTACTCGCGCATGGCGCGGACCTGCCCCGGCGAGGTCTGGGTGCGCAGCAGGACGCGGCCCTCCTGGCCCTTGACGTAGAAGGTGTCCTGCATGTCGCGGGCCGGGTGGTGCGGCGGCAGGTTGAGCAGCGTGAAGTTCAGGTCGTCGGTCTCGACGTTGGGGCTGCGGTAGACCTGGAAGCCCATGTCGGCGAAGATGTCGCACATCTCGCGGATGGTGCGCGTCGTCAGGTGCAGCCCGCCCAGGCCGGCCGGCCGCCCAGGCAGCGTTACATCCACCGCCTCGCTCGCCAGTGACGCCGCCAGCGCCTGCGCTCGCAGCCGCGCCTCGGCCTGGTCAAACGCTTGCTCCAGCCGCGTCTTGGCCTCGTTCACCCGCTGGCCCATGGCCGGGCGCTCGGTGGGCGGCAGCTTGCCCAGCCCTTTGAGCGCTTCGCTGATCCAGCCCTTGCGCCCCAGTACGGTGTTGCGCCACTGCTGAAGCCCGGCCTCATCCTGGACCGCTTCCAGTTGCGCCAGCGCCTCTTCCTGTGAAGTCGTTAGGTCTACTGTGCTTCTTTCCATATAGCCATACCTCCATTCCCATGTTCTCGTGTGCTGCTTCAATCACCAAGCACCAAGACACGCTACAAGGATAGTTGTTCGACTGTCACCCTGAGCCGAAGGCGAAGGGTCTCGCTCCTCGTAAGGTGAGATGCTTC
>CAZFUK010000209.1:0-8530 GCA_964522005.1 uncultured Anaerolineales bacterium
GCCCACCCCGACACCGGCGTCCAATGGGGACTACGCACAGCAGATTGTGGACCTGATCAACCAGGCCCGCGCCCAGAACGGGCTGCCCGCGCTGCGCTATGACAGCCGCCTCAAGGACGCGGCCGACTTCCACAACCGCTGGATGCGCGACAACAACTGCTTCTCGCACAACTGCCCGGGCGAGCCGGATGTCATCACCCGCATGCGCAACGCCGGCTATCCGGTCCTCAGCGGCGGCGAGAACATCGGCAAGGGCTACCAGACGCCGCAGAACATGATGGACGGCTGGATGGGGTCGTCGGGCCACCGCGCCGCCATCCTGAACAGCTACTGGCCCGACATCGGCTGCGGCTATCTACGCGGCCCCTCGGGCTACGCCTGGGATAGCTACTGGAGCTGCGAGTTCGCCAGCGGCGGCGGCAGCCCTCAGCCCGCGCCCACACGGACCCTCGTGCCGACGGCGACCCGCACCCCCATCACCAACCCGCCGCCGACGCCCATCCCGACCCGCACGCCGGTGCCCACCAGCACCGTGCCCGCGCCGGGTGGCGGCCAGACCATCGTCGTGACGCCGCCGAGCAACCTGGTCGGTTGGGTCAACAGCTCGACCATCAAGGGCTGGGGCGACGACGACCTGTACTCTGGCTGGTACGCCAACTCGCTCTACGTGGCGGGCATCCAGTTCCCGCTCTACGATGTGCCGGCCAACGCCAACATCGTAGGCGTGCAGTTGCAGTTGATGGGGCAGACGACGGAGTATGTCACCCAGGGCACAGCAGGCACGTGGACGGTGCGCTGGCTCGACCCGAGCTTCGACGGGCTGTTCCCGAACTCGGCGTACAACAGCCTGGCCTACGCGCCGGTGCGGTCCTCGCTCCAACCTTCACTCGGCACGGGGAACCTGTGCGCCCGCTGCCCCAATGTCTGGACGTTCACCGCCCAGCAGGTGGCGGACTTCCGCCAGCAGAAGGCGCTGTCGAACCGCATCTCGTTCCGCATTGACGGCCCGACGAGCGGCCCGAACCTCAACACCATGAGTTGGGACTCGGGGTGGGGCACGGACAGCCTGGGCGCGGCCTACCGGCCGAAGCTGATCATCCAGACCGCCCCGTAAGCCAGAGAGTTTTGACATGATTTACAAGATTTACATGATTTGGTTCTTCCATCATGTTCATCTTGTAAATCATGTCTACTCCCCTCTCATCTACCCTCAGAGCCTTTGGGGCGATAGGTGCGGTACTTACGTTTGACTTCGACCGACGGGCCGAAGTTGATGAGCAGCCCGTAATCCATCTGGGTAGCCGTCAGGTAGTTGACGAGCTGGACTTCGTGTTCAGAGGCCAGCGCCCGCACCGCCTTAAGTTCGAGGATAAGGCACCCTTCGACCAGTAGGTCCGCGTCGTAGTCGCCCACGGGTTGGCCGCGATACAGCACCCGGATGCCCACCTGCTGCTCGACCCGTAGCCCTGCCAACTCCAGCTCAATGCGTAGTGCGTTCTCGTACACCTTCTCTAGGAACCCTACCCCTAGGGTGTTATGCACCCGATAGGCGCAGCCAATAATGGTGTGCGTCAGCGCGTCTATATCCATAGTCTCCCCCTTACTTTTGACATGACTAACATGATTTACAAGATTAAAAGGACAAATCATGTTAATCTTGTAAATCATGTCTAAAATTTCTTGGGAGTATACCTGGACGAAGGCCACCTGGTCAAGACGGGAGGCGGGTTGACAGCCTCAGCCAAACAGCTATAATGCCACGTCACACAGCCTCTCTGTCTCTTCATCCTGTAAATTCTGTTAATTCTGTCAAAACTCTTCTCAGGAGGTGGGCATGGACGGGCGACGGTCGCCGGCGTGGCTGCTGTTGAGCATGACGGGGTGGGCGGCGGGGCTGACGGCGGGCATCCTCCTGGCGCTCGGCAAGACCGGCTGGCCGACGCTGGCGCTCCTCGCCTGGCTGGCCCTGACCAGCCTGGCCCACCTCGCTCTGTTCCAGCGGCGCTTCTGGCTGACCGCCCTGGGCATCCTCGCCTCGTCGGCCCTCATTGTGGGCAGCCTCGCGGGCTACTGGGTCCTGGGCCGGCCGCTCGACCTGCTCCAGCGGGGCGAGACGGCGCGGGCGGGTGGAGCGGACGCCGAGGCCGTGGCGTTCTACACCGCCGCCCTGGGTCAGCGGCCTCGCTGGTCGGAGGCGCTGCTGGGGCGGGCGCAGGCCTACGCCCACCAGGGCAACCTGGACCGCGCCATCGCCGACCTGGACGAGGTCCTGCGCCTGGAGCCGGCGCATGCCCTGGCCTTCCTCAAGCGCGGCAACGCCTGGGCGGACAAGGGCAACCCCAACCGCGCCATCTGGGACTACTCCCAGGCCATCCTGGCCCAGCCCGGCTACGCCGACGCCTGGAACAATCGCGGCATCATCTACGACGACCAGGGCGACTACGACCGCGCCATCATTGACTACTCCCAGGCCATCCGCCTGAACCCGGGCGACAGCGACCTGTACAACAACCGCGCCGTGGCCTATCGCGGCAAGAAGGACTACGCCCAGGCGCTGGCCGACTACAGTGAGGCCATCCGCCTGAACCCAACCAACGCGGCGACGTACAACAATCGCGGCGACACCTACACCCTGCTGGGCGACTACGACCACGCCCTGGCCGACTTCAACCGCGCCATCGAGTTGCGGCCCGACTACACCCTGGCCTACTACAACCGGGGCATCGCCCACAAGGGGCGCGGCGACCGCGACCGGGCGGTCTCGGATTTCAAGAAGGTGGTGGCGCTAAACAGCGACGCCTACTGGAGCCAGCAGGCGTCGGCGGAGTTGGAGGCGTTGGGCAGTCAGTAGATACTATTCCCCATTCCCCAACCCCGCGTAGTATCCCCAATACTCCAGTACACGGCGCACGTAGGTGGCCGTCTCGGCGTAGTCAATCGCCTCGATTTGGAGCGCCCAGTCGTCCGAGGCGGCGCGCCAGGGCGGGACGGCGTTCGGCCCGGCGTTGTAGGCCGCGAGCGCGGCCCACAGTTGGCCGTCGAAGCGGCGGAGTTGCTGCGCCAGGTAGTACGCGCCGTACTCAATGTTGACCGAGGGGCGGTACAGGTCGGCGGGCGTGAAGCCGTCGTCGCCCAGAGCGCGGGCGATGCTATGCCCCGTCGTCGGGACGACCTGCGTCAGGCCGCGCGCCCCCGCCGTCGAGGTCACGCCCGGCTCGAAGCGGCTCTCCTGGCGCATGATGGCCCACAACAGGGCAGGGTCCACCCCCTGCCGCCGCGCCGCCGCCTCTACCACGTCCCGATAGGCCGTGGGGAAGGCGAGAGCCTGGAGGGGCGCGGGCAAGGCGGCCAGCGGCGTGTCCAGGGCGCGGGATAGGGCTTCGGCCAGGCTCATGCTGACGGTGTACTGGCCAAGGCTGTCGGCGGTGCGGGCCAGCCAGTACAGGCGGAGCGGGTCGTTGCCCAGGCGGGCGCGTGCGAGGCGCAGGTGGCGCTGGGCCGTGTCGCGCATCCCCTGCTCGACAAAGGCGCGGGCACGGGCCACGTCGGCGTCCCCGCGCACACTCTGTTCCGCTTGAGCCAAGTCCGCCGCCGGCCGCCCTGTCTTGTCCAGCAGCCACTTCTCGGCGGCCGCCCCATTGGCGGCCGGGGCAGGCGCGGGCCGCTGCTTGAGGGCCAGCGCCGCCAGGACGCCGTAGAACCCGCGCGGGGCGGCGGCCTGTGCCTGGCGGTAGAGGCCGGCCGCCCGCTGCGGGTCGCTCCCCTCGGCCAGCCGCCCCTGCCAGAATAGTCCTTGAGCCTGGCGGTCCGGCAGCGTCGTCGCGGTCAGCGCCTGCCACGTCGCGGCCGCGCCCTGACTGTCTCGCTCGTGCATCTGGCACAACCCAAGGCGGGCGCGGGCGTCCAGTCCGGCCTCGCTTGCATAGCGGTCGGCGGCGGCCTGGTAACGCGGGATGGCGGCTTTGCAGTCCTCGCTGGTCTCCACCAGGCGGGCCGCTTCCAGCGCGGCGCGGTCGGCCTCGGCGTGGGACGGGTACTGGGCCAGGAAGCGGTCGTAGGCGGCCAGACCCGCTTCTGGGTCGCTGGTGCGCAGGGCGCGGGCCTTGCCCAGCAGGGCGTCGGGGATTTCGGCCGCGCCGGGGTGGGTGTCCACCAGTTGGTCGTAGTGGAAGACGGCCTGCCGCGTCTGCCCCAGGCGGCGGTAGGCGTGGCCCGCGAAGAGGTGCGTGTCGGCGGGGTGGGCCGGGTCGTCGGTGGCGGCCTGGTTGAGCGCGGTCACGGCCATGCGGAAGTCGCCGCGCTCATAGGCCACCTTGCCCTTGAGGTAGAGCAGGTGGACGTCGTCCGCGTCCGCGTCGGCCTGGGCGGCCTGGTAGGCGGCCTGCGTAGCCGGGTACTGGGTCCACAGGCGTTCCACCTGCTGGCGGGCGGCGTCGCCCTGGCCCAGCCTGATGTCGAGCAGGTACAGGGCGAAGACGGCGGCGGCGCGGTCCTCGTCATCCGTGGCGGCCTGGAAGGCGCTCTCGTAGGCGGCGCGGGCGCCGGCCATATCGCCCTGCGATTGGCGGACGTCACCCAGCCCGTGCCAGGCGGCGCGCAGGATGGGGGCGCTGGCCCCCGGCATCTGGACGGCGGCAGTGTAGGCGCGGGCTGCCTCCTCGAAGCGTTTGGCCGAGTTGAGGCTGTTGCCGACGCGGTTCTGGGCATAGTCGGCCAGCGGCCCGCCGAGCCGCACATACTGGCCGTAGGCGTCGGCCGCCGCGTCCCACTCCTTGGCGTCGTAGTACAACCGGCCCAGCATAAACAGGGCGGCGGGGGTCAGGGCATCGTTGGGGTAGGTCTGGACAAAGGCAGTTAGTTCGGCGCGGGCGGCGGCGTTGTCCTCCTGGAACAGGAGCGCCTGGCCGAGGCGGAAGCGGGCTTGCCTAGCGTCGTCGGGCGCGGGGTTGGCGGCCAGGAGGGCGCGCAGGCCCGCGATGGCGGTGTCATAGTCGCCGTCGGCGAGGTCGGCCTCGGCGCGGGCCAGGGGAGCAGGGGTGGGGGGGGCGGCGGCGGCGGGGGCGGGGGCGGGGGGGGGGGGGGGGGGGCGCGCCCCCCGGCCCCCGAGGGACGGACCGTTGGCGGGGGTGAGGGAGTGGCCGGAACGGGTGTACTGAGGCTACGGGTGGCAGCCGAGGTCGGCGGTCCGCCGTCTACCGTTGGAGTCGGGGAGACGGCGCGCGCCTGGAGGGTCGCCAGGTCGCCGGCAGGGGGCGTCGCGGGTTTCGGGAGATCGGTGGATTGGCAGGCGCTCAGGGTGAGGAGTAGGGCGAGAAGGCCGATGGCCCGCCGAGGCCAGGTGGCTACCATCATAGGCCCAATTATAGACGGGTTGGGGGCGAGGGCCAAACGGCCCCGGAGAGTTTAGACATGATTTACAAGATTAACATGATTAAAGAAACAAATCATGTTAATCCTGTCAATCATGTCTAATGCCTTTTAGCCTTTGAGGGCGCCGGCCATCATGCCGCGCAGGAAGTAGCGGCCCAGCAGGATGTAGATGAGCAGCGTGGGCAGGGCGACCATGAGCGCGCCGGCCATCTGCACGTTCCACTGGGTGTACTGGCTGCCGGACAGGTTCTGGAGGGCCACCGTCACCGGGCGCAGTTCGGGCGCGTTGGTGATGATCAGGCCGAACAGGAACTCGTTCCAGATGGACGTAAACTGCCAGATGGCGACGACGACGAAGCCGGGGATGGACAGCGGGAAGATGACATGGCGGTAGATGCCGAAGAAGTCCGCGCCGTCAATCCCGCTCGCCTCGACCAACTCCGTCGGGATGCCGGCGTAGTAGTTGCGGAAGATGAGCGTGGTGATGGGGATGCCGTAGACGACGTGGGTAAGAATCAGGCCGGGGATGCTGCCGTAGAGCTTGAGCTGGCGCAGCGTCTCCACCAGGGGCAGCAGCACGCTCTGGTAGGGGATGAACATCCCGAACAGAATAAGCGTAAAGACCACATCGGCGTAGGGGAATTTCCACTTGGACAGGATGTAGCCGTTCATCGAGCCGAGCAGGCAGGAGATGACGGTGGCCGGGATGACGAGCAGCAGGCTGTTGACGAAGCTCTGGTGCATGACCTCCCAGGCGCGCTCGAAGCTCTGGAACGAGAGGCCGGTGGGTAGCTCCCACATGCGGCTCAAGCTCACCTGGTCGAAGCTCTTCAGGCTGGTGATGATGAGCAGGTAGACCGGAATCAGGTACATGAGCGCGAACCCGATCATCACAAGGTAGATGACGAGGCGGGGCCAGCGGCGCAGGATACTGGGTTGCGCGGTTATCGTGCGAGTTGCCATGTTAGCCCTCCTGCGCGTTCCGCATGTTCGAGATGAGATAGGGCACGATGACCAGGGCCACCAGGACGAGCATGACCATCGCCACCGCCGCGCCCTCGGCCACCTTGTTGGCCTTGAAGGTAATCTCGTACATGAAGATGCCCGGCACGTCGGTCGCGTTGCCCGGTCCGCCGCCGGTCATGGTCATAATCAGGTCGAAAATCTTGAGCGAGACGTGGCCCAGCACGATAATCGCACTCAGGGTCACGGGTGTCAGTTGGGGGAGGATGATGTAGCGCACCACCTGCCACTCGGTGGCGCCGTCCACGCGGGCCGCCTCGCGCATTTCGTCGGGGATGGCGCGCAGCCCGGCCAGGTACATCGCCATGGTGAAGCCGGACATCTGCCAGGTGGCCGCCGCGACGACGGGCAGCATCGCCAGGGGCAGGCCGATGCGCGTGCGCGACCAGTCGGGGAACCAGCCGCCGCCCGGCCAGATGCTTGGGTCGGTGATCCAGCCGCTCTGGAGCCAGCCCAGGCCCATCTGCTTAAACAGCAGGTTGATGCCGGTGGGATCGCCGTTCTGCCAGTTGCCGGGGGTGAATATCCAGGCCATCGCCACGCCAGTCACAATGAAGGACAGCGACATGGGAAAGAGGTAAATCGAGCGAAAGATGGTCTCACCGCGCACCCGCTGGTCCACCAAGACGGCCAGGATGAAGCCGAGCAGCAGGGTGAGGACGACAAACAGGGTGGTAAAGACGAGGGTATTGCGAATATCTGTCTGAAAGCGGCCAGTGTTGAAGATGCTGACGTAGTTCTCCAGGCCGTTGAAGCGCAGGTCGGCCAGGATGCCGCTCCACTGGGTCAGGGACACGAAGCCCGTCCAGGCGATGAAGCCGTAGACAAACACGCCAATGGCGAGCACCGAGGGCGCCAGCATGAGCAGCGCCGTGACCCGGTCACGCGTCAGGCGGTAGGCGGGGCGACTGGTCGGCCTGGGGGCCGGCCGGGGGACAGGGCGGGTCGCTTCCATAGTGAACAGCCTTGTGGGGGTACTAACAGACCTGACAGGTCTTCAAGACCTGTCAGGTCTAGCGAGGCGATAGGGGACGGGCTACTTGATTTCCTTGCCCGCGTCGGTCAGAGCCTGCTTCACAGTCTTGACGTCGAGGTCGCTGGAGAACACTTCCAGGGCGTTGCCGTAGGCCACCATGTACGGTTCGGGGGCGGCGGCGCCGTGGACGATGCTCGGGGCCAGCTTGTTCGAGCCGAACGAGTCAATCGAGTACTTCAGATAGACGTCGTAGAGGCTCTTGTCGGCGTCGGTGCGGGCCGGGATGGACCCCTTGGCCGGGTTGAAGGCGTCCTGCCCTTCCTTCGAGCCGCACACCGCCAGCCACGCCTTGGCCTGGTCGAGGTTTGGCGCGCCCTTGGCGAGGCCAAAGCTGTCGCTCAGCCACATGAACACGCCGTCGGTGCCGGGGGCCGCCGCCCAGCCGTAGTCCACGTCGGGCTTGGCGTTCTTGCTCAGGAAGTAGCCGTGCGCCCAGTCACCCATGATGGTCATGCCGGCCTTGCCGTCGAGCACCAACTGCGCGGCGTCGGCCCAGCCGAGCGCGGAGCGGTCCGAGTTGGCGTAGCTCAGCATCTTCTTCATGGTGTCAATGGCCTGGCTCAGCTTGGCGTCGTCCCACTTGGCGCCAGGCGCGAACAGCTTGGCGTAGTCGTCGGGACCGTAGGTCGCCAGCAGGACGCTCTCGAACAGGTGGCCGTTCTCGAACTTGTCCTTGCCGCCGACGGCCAGCGGGGTGACGCCCTTGGCCTTCAGGGCGTCCGCGACCTTGAAGAAGTCGTCCAGGGTCTTGGGCGGCTGGAGGTTGTTGGCGGCGAAGACCTTCTTGTTGTACCACAGGACGTTGGAGCGGTGGATGTTGACGGGGACGGACCAGATCTCGTTCTTGTAGGTGATCTGGTCGAGGAGCAGCTTGGGCATGACCTTGTCGTAGCCCTGCTCCTTGAAGAACGCGGTCAGGGGCTGCATCTGGCCGGCGTCCACGTAGGACGTCAGCTCTTTGCCAGCGTGGACCTGCCAGCTATCCGGCGGCTGACCGCCCTGGAGGCGGGTCTTGAGCACGGTCTTGGCGTTCGTGCCCGCGCCACCGGCGACGGTGGCGTTGACGATGTCTACGCCGGGGTTCTTCTGCTTGTAGATGCC
>CAZFUK010000210.1:0-8488 GCA_964522005.1 uncultured Anaerolineales bacterium
CACGCAGGCGCAGGGTGAGGCCGGCGTAGTCGGGCCGGCCGCCGTCGCCGTCCCAGCGTTCGCCCAGCACGTCCACCTGGACGCTGCCACGGGCGAGCCGTTCGCCCGCCGCCAGTTGCGCCCGCAGCCCCGCCGTCGCCTCCTGGCTCAGCCGGGCGGCCAGGTCGCCTCGCAACGCCTCGCGGTCGGCCTCCGTGACCACCGGCATCTCGCGGGTCGAGCCGCCCGTCGTCGGCGCGTCGTTCACCACGCCCATAAAGAAGGCCAGGGCCGGCTCCAGGGTGTTGATGGCGTAGGCGGGCACATTCCCCGCCGGGCCAGGGTCCACCGCCACGACGGGCACGCTGACCGTCGCCCCCACCTCCCCCCGCAGCACGGCCGGCTGGGTCGTCCTGAAACGCACCCGCGTGCCGCCACTCGTTTCCACGAGCGCGCCATAGGGGATGGGGGCCGACTCGGCGCGCCGATTGATAAACTGGACCTGCCCCGCCGCGCGGCCGTCTGGCTCGACCTGCACGCCCGTAGGGGCCGCCTCGCCGCGTGCCTCAACTGTTATGTCGAGACTTCGCGCCGGTATCACGCCCCGCTCAGCGTCCAGGCCCGCGCCGGCGCGGGCCTGCGCCTCAAACGTCGTCGTCACGGCGCGCGTCTCTGGCCGCACGGTCACGACCCCTGACGGTCCGGCGGCCACGCCTAGACCAAGCACCGCCAGCAGCGCGGCCAGGGTCAGGGCCGCTACACCCCATTGGGCGGTCCGCCGCGCCAGGGGATCAAGGGGGCGAGGCGCCGTCAAGTGGGGCCGCGCGGGCGGACGCAGGAGCGTGTCCAGGCGGCGGCGTGTCTGGCGCGGCCAGGCCACCGCCTTCGGCCACTGGCGCTCAGCCTCGGCGGCGGTGGCAAAGGCCGCCAGCCCCACTGCCCGCGCGGCTTTCCGTACCCGCCCGTCAGGCGTGACCAGGGCGACGGCCCGCCCCACCCCCGCCGCCCGCCGCGCCAGCAGTTCCAGGTCGGCTTCGTGCCACCCGCACGGCTCGGCCAGCGTCAGGATGACCACGGGGGTGTCGGCGTAGACGACGCGGCGGACGGCCTCGCCGACGCCCACCCCGCCGTCTAGCCCAGCGGCTGTCACCGGCGGGAGCGGCGCGCCGCGCGGCGACGAACCCTTTAGGGTCTCTGAGACCCTAAAGGGTTGCGCTCGTTGCCCTCGGTTGGCGCGCAGTCGCTCCGTCTGGTTCATGCTCTCTGTTGCTTGGCTTGCTCGAAACCTAACCCCTCGCCCCCCTTCCCTGGTAAGGAAGGGGGAGTCGCGCGGGCGAGGGGACCTCGCCCCTACCTCCCGTTCCACCCCCCCCCTTGACAGGGGAGGGGTTCAGGCTCTACCCTACTTGGCCTGCGCCTTGACGAACTCCGTCACACGACCGAGCGCCTCGTCCAGCTTCGCGACATCGCGCCCGCCCGCCGTCGCCATATTGGGCCGGCCGCCGCCGCCACCGCCCACCACACTCGCTACCTGCTTCACCAGGTGCCCCGCGTGGAAGCCGCGCTGGACGAGGTCCGGGGTGACCGTCGCCACAAAGAAGGGCTTGTCGCCCATCACGGCGCCCAGGACGATGACGCCCGACCCGAGCTTGTCGCGCAGCCAGTCGGCCATCTCGCGCATGGCGTCCGCGTCCGGCGCGTCCACCCGCTCGGCCAGGACCGTCACGCCGTCCACCGCGCTCGTCCGCGCCAGGGCATCGCCCAGCCGGCCCTGGCTCAACGCCCGCCGCGCTTCGGCCAGCTCGCGCTGGAGGGCGCGCAGTTCGTCCTGGAGTTCGGACACCCGGCGCGGCAGGTCACGCGGCGTCGTCTGGAGCGCCTGGGCCGTCTGGCTCAGGCTGCGCAGGCCCGTTTCTACGTAGTCCTCCGCGCTCTCGCCCGTCAGCGCCTCGATGCGGCGCACGCCCGCGCTGACGCTGCCCTCGCCCACTATGCGCAACTGGCCGATCTGGCCGGTGTGGCGCAGATGGGTGCCGCCGCACAGTTCGCGGCTGACCGGCTGGTCACCGCCGATGGTCACCATGCGCACTTCGTCGCCATACTTCTCGCCAAAGAGCATCATCGCGCCCAGCCGCCGCGCCTCGTCCTGGGACGTGACGGTCCAGCCGACGGGGAAGTCGGCCATGATCATCTGATTGACCCTGGCCTCGACCGTGCGCAGTTCCTCGTCACTCAGCGCCTGGAGGTGGGCGAAGTCGAAGCGGAGCCGGTCCGGCGCGACGAGCGAGCCGCGCTGCTGCGCGTGGCCGCCCAGCGTGTCCTGGAGGGCGCGGTGGAGCAGGTGGGTCGCGGTGTGGTTGCGCATGATGCTCAGCCGCCGCTCGCTGTCCACCGTCGCCTCGACCGTGTCGCCCACGTGTATCTCGCCCGCCACGACGCGCCCACGGTGGGTAATCAGGCCCGGCACCGGCGCCTGGGTGTCCTCCACCTGGACCGTGCCCAACTCGCCTACGAGTTGGCCGATGTCGCCCACCTGGCCGCCCGCCTCCGCGTAGAACGGCGTCTGGTCCAGGACGACCTCGACCTGGTCGCCCTCCTCCGCCGTCTCGCCTGGCGCGCCATTGACCACCAGGTAGAGCACGTGACCCTGGCCCTGCCCGCTGTCGTAGCCCAGGAAGCGCGTCCGAGGCAGGCTCAGGCGGCGGTAGTGCTCACCCGCCTCGGTCACAGTGAACTTGCCCTTCGCCCGCGCCCGCTCGCGCTGCTGGCTCATGCGGTCGCCAAAGCCCTGGCGGTCAATGGTCAGCCCGTTCTCCTCCGCGATGACCCGCGTCAGGTCGGGCGGGAAGCCGTAGGTGTCGTACAGGCGGAAGACCTCTTCGCCGGGGATGACCGTCTGCCCCTGGCCCCTGAGCCGCCCCATCACCGCTTCAAGCAGCGATAGCCCATTGTCCAGCGTGCGCTGGAAGCGCTCCTCCTCCAGCCCGATGACGCGCAGGATGAAGTCGCGCTTCTCCACCAGGTCCCGATAGTGGCTCCCCATGAGGTCGATGACCGACTGCGCCACCTCACCCAGGAAGGGGCCAGTGAAGCCGAGTTGCTTGCCGTAGCGCATCGCCCGCCGCATGATGAGGCGCAGGACATAGCCGCGCCCCTCGTTGCTCGGCAGGACGCCGTCGGCAATGAGGAAGGTCATCGCGCGGCCGTGGTCGGCAATGACGCGGTAGGGGACGTATCTCTCCGCCGCCTGCGCCGCCGTCTGGCCCAGCAGTTCGCGGGTGTGCTGGATGATGGGGGTGAACAGGTCGGTGTCGTAGTTGGTGTAGACGCCCTGCTTGACCGTGGTGACGCGCTCCAGCCCCATGCCCGTGTCCACGCCGGGCTTGGGCAGCCGCTCCCGCGTCCCGTCCGCGTGCTGGTCGAACTGCATAAAGACCAGGTTCCAGACTTCGAGCCAGCGGCCGCAGTCGTTGTCCAGCGCGACCGAGCAGTCGGGCTGGCCGCAGGTGCAGAACTCTGGGCCAAAGTCCCAGTGCAACTCCGACGTCGGACCGCACGGCCCCACATCGCCCATCATCCAGAAGTTGGTCTTGTCGCCCATGCGGTGGACACGGCTCACCGGCAGGCCAATCTCCTCGGTCCAGACGCTGAGCGCCTCGTCGTCGTCGCGGTAGACCGTCGCCACAATGCGGTTCGGGTCCAGCCCCATCACCTCGGTCATGAACTCCCAGGCGTAGTGGATGGCGTCGCGCTTGAAGTAGTCGCCAAACGAGAAGTTGCCCAGCATCTCGAAGAAGGTGTGATGGCGGGGCGACGGCCCGACGTTCTCCAGGTCGTTGTGCTTGCCTGACACGCGCATGCACTTCTGCGAGGTGGTCGCGCGGGCGTAGCTCCGCCGCTCGGTGCCGAGGAAGGTGTCCTTGAACTGGACCATGCCCGCGTTGGTAAACAACAGGGTGGGGTCGTCCGGCACCAGGGACGAACTGGCGACGATCTGGTGCCCCTTGCTCTTAAAGTAGTCCAGGAACGCCTGGCGTATCTCCGCGCTGCTCATCTTACGGTTCATCATCTCTCCTCGCGGTCTGGCTGAATTGTAGCTTCCCCGCCTATCTATGTCAACAAAAAAGGCTCGTCCTTCTGTGAAGGACGAGCCAAGAAGCCCGTGGTACCACCTCCGTTTGCCCAGCCCCCTCCCGTGTGGGATGAGGCCAAACCTCTATCTGCCCCATGATAACGGAGGGCGGCCGGCCGCGAACTCAGTAGTGAGTAGTCAGTAATCAGTACATAGTAGTCAGTATGCAGTTGTCAGTAAGATTCTTCGACTGACTACTGTAGACTGACTACCGACTACTGACCCAGGGGTGGCGTTCGGCTGGCTGGCGTGTCGGGCTTCCACCGCCCCCGACTCTCTGGACCGCGACAACCTAGCCTACTCTTCCCCGTCAGCGACGCTCTTTTCAGTTGAATGCTCAAAGTATACCCGAAGCTCTCCTGCCGGTCAAACATCGGATGGTTGACAGCGCGTCGTTCGATAGGATGATTACGGCGTCAGCGTGACCTTGATGGAGCGGTCGCCACTGGCGACGAGGTCAATCCCCTCCTGGAAGTGGGCCAGGGGCAACTGGTGCGTGACGATGTGCTCCATCGGCAGCAGCCCCTTCTGGAGCATGTCAATGGCGATGGGATAGCAGTATGGGCCGAGGTGCGAGCCGTGGATGTTGAGTTCCTTGGTATCGCCGATGATGGTCCAGTCCACGGTCACCGGCTCGCGCATGACGCTGAACTCTACAAACGTGCCCAGCTTGCGAATCATGTGCAGCCCCTGCTCCACCGCCGCCGGGTGCCCTGTCGCCTCGATGTAGACGTCGCAGCCGTAGCCGTCGGTGAGCTTGAGTACTTCGTCCACCACATCCACCTTGCGCGGGTTCAGCCCCAGGTCCGCCCCGCACGCCTGGGCCACGGCCAGCCGCTGGTCGTCCAGGTCCAGGGCGATGAGCAGGCGCGGGTGCTTGAGCCGCGCGATCATGCCCAGCCCCAGCGGCCCGGCCCCCGCGATGGCGACCACGTCGCCAAACTCGATGTTGCCCCGCTGCACGGCGTGGATAGAGCAGGCCAGTGGTTCGATGAAGACGGCGTGCTCGACCGGGATGTCTGCGGGCACCCGATAGTTGAGGGCGTTGCGCGGGAACAGCATGTACTCGGCCATCGCGCCGAACGCCCCCTGGCGAAAGCCGTACACGTCGCCGTGCTGGCACATCCAGTACTGGCCGCGCTGGCAGTAGCGGCACTTCCAGCACGGCACGATCTGCTCCGAGACGGCCAGGTCGCCCAGCGCCAGGCCGTACTTCTGGCCCGCCCCCTCCCCGAGCGCGACGACCTCCCCCACAAACTCGTGGCCCGGAATGACCGGCGGCTGGCAGTAGCCTACGCGCCGCTCGTCGCCCCAGAACAGGCTCGCGCCGAGGTAGCACTTCAGGTCGCTGGCGCAGATGCCCACCGACTGGACGCGGATGACGACTTCCCCTGGCCCCGGCTGGGGCACCGCCCACTCTTCCAGGCGGTAGTCGCGCGGCCCGTGGCAGACCACGGCGGGCATCTTTTCTGGCAAATTTGACCGCTCGTTTTGTTCCATGTTTACTCCTGTTGGTCTGGGGGTGTAGCCAACTGTGACTACACGAAAGATGCCACCGTTGGCCTAGACAGCTTCGCCCGCGTAGTCAGGCCGTGGCGGTTGGATAGCGGTCAGCAGAGGCCCCAGGCTGAGCACCATGAGCAGGGTGATGAGCACGGCCGAGCTAAGGCACCAGGCGCATACCGCGCCAATCACAAAGGGTTCCAGGTAGGTCAGGTAGAGCGAGAACAGCACACCGAAGAAGGCCAGACCGAACAGGGCCAACGGCGCGTAGGCGGCCAGGCGGTCGTGGTGCCAGCGCGGCCAGGCCCAGGCGGCCAGCATCAGGGCGTAGCCGACCATCCCCAACACGCCAATGGGCACGCCCAGCAGGCGCGCGTAGGGGCTGCTCTGGACGGCGTTGCAGTCGCCCACGGGACCGCAGACTGCTCGCGCCCCCTGCGTTTCCACATAGGCGAGGTAGGCGGCGACGCCGAGGCCCAGCAGGGCGACCACGGGAATGGTCCAGTCCAGATGCGGCGGCCGTGGCTGGCCCCCCTGGCTCGCCCGCAGCAGGGCGAAGACGGCGTATAGCAGCGCGGCCACCATGCCGGCCATGATGACCATCGCCAGCGTGAAGCCGTCCGACCACGTCGGCCCAGACGCCGGCTGGAGCCCGACCACCGGGGCGGCCGCCGGCGCTTCCCCTGCGCTGGGCGCAGGGGCCGAGGCGCCCTTCTCCGCCACCAGTTCATCAATGCCCGGCAGCCTGGGGTAGTCGAGACCACCCGCCGCCAGACCCCGCTCAATCAGCCCCGGCAGTTGGGCCGGAATCTCCTCCGACCCCACCAGGTAGCGGTCACCGATGACGAGGAAGGGCACGCCGCGCTGCTCACTCGGTATGTTGAGAGCGGTCAGGGTCTGGACGAAGCGCGCCTGATTCTGGGGCGTGCTCACCTCGACCAGCATGATGTCAAGCCCTGCTCCGTACTTCGCCTGGAGTGGTGGCAGGACCTTGTCAATCACATAGTGACAGTGGCTGCACAGGTTGGACCAGAACAGCACGCCCCGCACGGCGGGCGGCGCGGCCCCCGCCTGGGTCAAAGTCATCATCCCCAGCCATAAGCCAAGCAGTAGCGCAATGGCTACACGAAAATAGGATTGGCGCATAGCAATTGTCTCCCGTGCCGGTTAGACCGGCCGAATCCATTTAGTCTATATAACGTTTGAGGGAGCCTGAAGTGTCGGGGGGGAAGCAAATAGCCACCCCAAGGCGGGGTGGCTAGGCGGACCGGATGGTCTCAACGGGGGAGCAGGGTCTTCCTGCCCGGGCTGTGGGAGCCGTCGCGGGCGCGGCGACCGCGCCCCTACACGTTAACTACTCGTCCAGGACGAAGGTGATGAGCATATTGACCTGGTACTCTGTGATGACCTCACCCTCGACGCGCAAGGTTTGCTCTTTGATCCAGGCGCTCTTGACGCCGCGCAGCGTCTGGTTGGCGCGGCTGAGGCCCTGCTGGATGGCGTCCTCGAAGCTCTTATTGGAGGTGGCGCTGATTTCGATGACACGGGCGACACTCATTGGTAGACTCTCCTTTTCCCGTTGGGGTGTCTGAGGCGGATTCCCTGCCCCACCGACCGCTTGCAGCAAGTTTTGAGCCAGCGCCCTGGTTCACGCGCCTGCCGAAATCGGGTATACTTGACGCTCCCACGTCCACTGCATTCGACAGGAGGCGATAGCATGTCCCTGCCCCTGGCCCAGCAGCGCTGTATACCCTGCCACGGCGGCCTGCCCGCCCTCACCGCCGACGAAATCGCCGCCCTGCGCCCCCAGGCGCCGGACTGGGTCGTTGTGGAGCGCAACGGCATTCCTCGCCTCGAACGGGTCTTCCGCTTCAAGACCTTCGCCCAGGCGCTCGCCTTCACTAACCGCGTGGGCGCGCTGGCGGAGGCAGAAGACCACCACCCGGTCCTCGTCACCGAGTGGGGCAAGGTCACGGTGACGTGGTGGACGCACGCCATCAAGGGCCTCCACCAGAACGACTTCATCATGGCCGCCAAGACCGATGAAGCTTACACGCTCAAGGGACAGGAGACCTGACAGGTTTATAAAACCTGTCAGGTCTAAGGCTAGCCTATGGACACCCCTCTCAAAGGCCCGCTCCTCGCCAGAGGCCGCACCGCCGAAGTCTACGCCTGGAACGACAACGCTGTTGTCAAGCTGTTCTTCGACTGGGTGCCGGCCGGCTGGGTTGAGCACGAGGTCGAGGTCGGCCGGGCGGTGAGCGCCATCAGCCTGCCGACGCCCAAGTTCCTGGGCGCAGTCGAGGTCGAAGGCCGGGCGGGCCTCCTCTACGAGCGCGTGGTCGGCCCGTCGCTGGTCAGGGTAATGACCACCCAGCCCTGGCGGCTGCCCCGGTTGGCGGCCCAGTTCGCCGAACTGCACGCGACAGTCCACCGCCAGCCCGGCGACGGCTTCCCCTCCCTCCGCGTCCAGTTGACAGGGTCCATCGAGCAGGCCGACCTGCCGCCCGCCCTCAAGGCCCACGCCCTGGCGACCCTCGACCGGCTGGAGGACGGCGACGCGCTCCTCCATCTCGACTTCCACCCCGACCAGGTCGTTCTCACCCCGGCCAGCCCCGTTGTCCTGGACTGGATGACGGCTGCCCAGGGCAACCCCCTGGCCGACGTGGCGCGTACCGTTATTCTGCTCCGCGTGGGCCAACTCCCCTACGGCGGCTGGCTCCAACGGGCCTTCATTAATGAGACGCGCCGCCTATTCCTGCAAACTTACCTGCGCCGCACCCTTCAGCTTCAGCCGGGTGTGACGAAAGCCGCCGTGGAAGCGTGGTGCGTGCCCCTGGCGGCGGCGCGCCTCACCGAAGACATACGGGGCGA
>CAZFUK010000211.1:0-8476 GCA_964522005.1 uncultured Anaerolineales bacterium
AACCCTATCCTACCTCTAGCCTGGGTAGAGCGTGTGGCGAAAGTGAAAAGAGACTGTAAACGCCTCAACGACGTTTACAGCCCCGTGACCCGCAGAGGGGGTCTCTATCATTGGAGCAGAAGGCTTTACTGTCCGGTCAGCCCCACGACCTCCGCCGGCAGCGTGACCTCTTCACTGGCTTCGGCCGCTGGCTTGGCCTCCGCCTTCGCCTTGGCCGTCGCCGCCTCGTACACCAGGTTGCCGACATACGCCCCAATGGCGGGCGCGCTGTGCGGCAGATTCCGATTGGTCAGGACGGCGACCACAATCCGCTGCGTTGGGTAGATGCGGATGTAGCTGTCCGAGCCAAGCTGGTCACCGCCCTTGCCCACATAGTTCGTGCTCGTGTCCCAGCCCAGCGCGTAGTTCTTCAGATTGTCCGGCTTGGTCCACAGCGTCGTCCGCGACGTGTTGGAGAGGATCGTCCCATCCGCCAGCTTCATCCCAAACCGCGCCAGGTCGTAGGCCGACGACTCCAGACCGCCGCCCAGGACCTTCCAACTGATGTTGTCCGCCGTGACCTCCTGGTTCACCGTCGTGTCGCTTTTATACACAGCGGCGCGGTTCGGGTCGGGCAGGCTGCGGTTTTCGGCGCGCAGCGTGGGCAGATTGTAGGGCGTCGTAATCTCATCCCGCACAATCTGGCCGACCGTCTTGCCCGTCGCCGCTTCCATCGCCGCGCCGAGCAGGGTATAGCCATGCGTACTGTAGTAGTAGCAGGTCCCCGGCGCGCAGACCAGCGGGTTCGCCCGGAAGAAGACCGTCGCGGCCAGGGCCGTGTTGTACTGGGCATTCGAGCTACCGTTCTCATCATAGTGGCCGACCCCCGCCCGGTTCGAGACCAGCTGACGGATGGTGTGCGTGTGGTGGGCCGGCAGCGAGGGAACGAGGGAGCGCGTCGTCGTGCCCAGGGTGAACTCGCCCTTCTCGACCAGCCGCATGGTGATGACCCCGGCCACTGCCTTGCTCACCGACGCCAGGCGGTAGACCGTCTTCGACGTGGCGATCTTGCCGTCATTAATGTCCGCATAGCCCAACCCGCGCATATACTTAATCTGGCCGTCCTGGGCGATGACCACCGTCATGCCGGGGATATTGAACTGCTGCATCTGGCCTTCGAGATAGGTGTCCACCTCGTCCCGCAAGGACCACGAGGGGCGCTCGCTGTTTTGCCGCCACACGCCGGCATAGCGCCAGCCACTCGCCGTCTCATACATCTCGAAGTCGGACAGCCGGTAGCCGGCGTCGTTGAACCGCGCCCAGTTATTGCCGTACGACTCGGCTGTCATGTCCCGCAGCGCCTTCCACCCGCGTCCGTTCTTGTTCTCGATCCAGATGGCCGCGTAGTTCTGCGCGCCATCCCGTCGGTACGACACTACCTGGTGGACGCGGTAGCGGCCGTTGTACTGCTCGAAGCGGTCATGATACTCATCCGAGGTCATGTTACGCAGGAGAACCCAGTCCAGCCCCTCCGTATTCTTGACCCAGATAGCCGAGTAGCGCACGTCGCCCGCCATGGCATAGGCCTCAATATTAGTGGGAATATAACCCGCGTCCTTATACTCCAGGTATTTGTCGTGGAATTCGGCGCTGGTCACATTGCGATACGACCCCCAGTTCAACCCTTCGCGGTTCTCGACCCACACCCCCGCGTAGAAGCGGTCGCCGTCCAGGACATAGGCCTCCTGGTCAATGAGGCGGTAGCCTTGCTCGCGGTAGGTCGTCCACTTGTTATGGAATTCGTCATTGGTCAGGTTGCGGTGGCTGTGCCAGCCGCGCCCATCCGTATTCTTTTGCCAGACCGCGCTGACCCGCTGCGTCCCGTCCATCTCCGTGACCTCGATGTCCGTCACCATGTAGCCATCCGCGCTGCGGTCCTCGAAGTCCGCGTGGAAGTCACTACTGGTCAGGTTACGCACCGAGGCCCAGCCGACGCTATTGGCGTCAAACAGGGCGGAAGGCAAGCCGCCACTGGCCCGCGCCGAGCCGGGCGCCAGGCAGGCCAGGGCGACCAGGACGCAGGCCAGCGCATAACGTTGCACCAGGCGGGGCAAAGACCTCACTCGCTTAAACATCGGACCCTCCAATTCAGGTGAAATTTGGTGAACAATACGTTCTTCAAGCCTACCTGACTTGGTCCGCCCTGTCTGTCGCGCTGCCCGCACCGGGGGTGTGAACTGTGTCACAGGCACTCGCGGTGTAACTTTGACAGCCCCCCGGCTTGTTGCTACCATTACGCCATGACAGACGCCATCACCGACGAACGCCGCTACTGGGTCGGCTTCAACCGCGTCTCGGGCATCGGCCCGGTGCGCCTGCGCACCCTGCGCGAGTATTTCGGCAGCCTGGGCCGCGCCTGGCACGCCCACGCCGACGACCTGCGGGCGGCCGGCCTGGACAGCCGCTCGCTCGAAGCCCTGCTCCACGTCCGAGGCCGGCTCGACCTGGACGCCGAGATGACGCGGATTGAGCGCGGCGGCCTGACCATCCTGACGCTGGACGACCCCGCCTACCCCCGTTTGCTCAAGGAGACGGACGGCGCCCCGCCCCTGCTCTACCTCAAGGGGGAGTTGGCGCCCGAGGACGAGTGGGCGCTGGCGGTTGTCGGCACGCGCGGGGCGACGCACTACGGCAAAGAGGCGACGCATCGCCTGGTCACGGATCTGGTGGCGCAGGGTATTACCATCGTCAGCGGGCTGGCCTATGGCATTGACACCGTCGCCCACCAGACGGCTATCGAGGCCGGCGGGCGGACGCTGGCCGTGCTCGGCTGCGGGCTGGACATCATCTACCCGGCGTCCAACGCCAAGCTGGCCGCCGACATCACCCACCACGGCGCGCTCCTCAGCGAGCACCCCCTGGGCACCCGCCCGGAGGCGCGCCACTTCCCCGCCCGCAACCGCATCGTCAGCGGCCTGTCGCTGGGCGTGCTGGTGATTGAAGCCGGGCGCGACAGCGGCGCGCTGATTACGGCCAACATGGCGAGCGAGCAGGGCCGCGACGTGTTCGCCGTGCCCGGCAATATTTTCAACCTCAAAGCTTCCGGTGTAAACTATCTCATTCAAACGGGCGCCAAGCTGGTCATGTCGGTCAACGACATCCTGGAAGAACTCAATCTACGCACGGCGGTGGAGCAGCGGGCGGTCCAGTTGGCGCTACCCGAGGACGAGACCGAGCGAACCCTGCTCCAGCACCTGTCCGCCGACCCGGCCCACATTGACGACATCAGCCGGGCCACCGCCCTCCCGCTGCCCGTCGTCTCCGCGACCCTGGCGTTTATGGAACTAAAAGGCCTGGTGCGGCAGGTGGGCGGGATGAACTACGTGACAGCCAGATAAGCACGCGACCGCAACGACGCGGAGGTAACGACATGGACGATTTGTATGCCCTGATTATGGCCGGTGGGGGTGGGACTCGCCTGTGGCCGCGCAGCCGCCAGAACCGCCCCAAGCAATTCCTCGACATCGGCTCGCCGCACAGCCTGCTACGCGAAGCCTACCTGCGCATCGAGCCGCTCATCCCCCCCGAACGAGTCCTCGTCATCACCGGCCAGAACTACCACGACGCGGTCTGCACCGAGTTGCCTGAGATTCCGGCGCGCAACATCCTGGGCGAGCCGGTCGGACGCGGCACCGGCCCGGCCGTTGGCCTGGCCGCCGAGGTACTCGCGGGTCGCGTGGGCCACGGGGTGATGGCCGTCCTGACCGCCGACCACGTCATCCGCAACCAGGCTCGCTTCCGCGAGGTTCTCCAGACC
Organism: uncultured Anaerolineales bacterium; assembly: GCA_964522005.1. Taxonomy (GTDB): domain Bacteria; phylum Chloroflexota; class Anaerolineae; order Epilineales; family JAHCIE01; genus JAHCIE01. The sequence continues at coordinate 3,797 of CAZFUK010000211.1, forward strand.
GCCGCCGGGGCCGCCCGCGACGGGCGCATCGTCCTGATTGGCATCCAACCCACCGAACCCAACACGGGCTATGGCTACATCGAGACCGCCGACCGGCTCAACGGGCGGGACCTACCCCTGCTGCGGGTCGCCTCCTTCAAGGAGAAGCCGACGCGCGAGGTGGCCGAGGGCTTCCTGGCGGCGGGCAACTACTTCTGGAACAGCGGCATGTTCGTCTGGAGCCTGGATACGGTTCGGACCGAGATGCGGCGCCACATGCCCCAGACCGCCGAATGCTGCGCGGCGATTGGCGCGGCCTGGGACACCCCGGACCGCGAGCGCGTGCTGGCCGAGCTGTGGACGGGCATCCAGACCGAGACGATTGACTACGGCGTGGCCGAGAAGGCGCAGAACGTCGCCGTGATTCCGGTGGACATTGGCTGGAACGATGTGGGGAGTTGGGCGGCCCTGTTCGACGTGTTGCCGGTGGACGCCCAGGAGAACATTGTCGAAGGCGAGTACATCAGCGTCGACTCGCGCAACAACCTGATCTATAGCCCGAATCGACTTGTCGCCGCTCTAGGCGTCGAGGACCTGGTGATTGTGGACACCGATGATGTGCTGCTCATCCTGCCGCGCCACCGCGCCCAGGACGTCCGCGCCCTCGTGGCTGAGCTTAAGAAGCAGGGCAAGACCAACCTGCTCTAGGGGCGCTTGTCCCCAAGACCCTAAAGGTCCGCGAGACCTTTAGGGTCTTCTTTATTCGGCCCCTTCGGCCTCGCGGCGTAGGGCCGCCAGCCGCGTTCGCCCGTAGGCCAGGCGGGCCTGCCAGGGTGAGGCGTAGCCAGACCAGCCGGGACTCTGGGCCACCAGCGCCGCCACGCTCTCGCCCATCGCGGTCCAAACCGCGTCGAGAGCGGCCAGGAGAGCGGGCACTTGCTCGTACTCCCCGGCCGCCTGGAACAGGCCGCGCAGCATGGCGACCCGCTCGCCGATGGGCGCCGGCAGCCCCAACGCCTGGCCTACGGCCCGGATGTCGGAGCGGCACAGCCACAGGCCGACGCGGGCCGGGGTCAGGAGTTCGCGGACGAGCGCGCCGATGCCCGGCTCGTCGTCCAGCGCGGAGCGTGAAGCGTGAAGCGTGACGGCTGATGGGTCCCCCCCCTCTTCCCTCTGCGCTCCGTACTCCGCTACGTCAGCCGTGACCAACTCCGCCGTCAGCGCCGCCACCAACTGATAGACCGGCTCCCGCGCGACCCGCGCCAGGGTCAGCGCGCACAGCGGCGCCCAGGCCGCGAGATGCTCGTCCAGGCAGCGCGCCTGCATCCGCCGTGCCCACGCCCGCCGCGCCGCGTCCCCCGCCGCCTCAGCCTCGGCCTGGGCCAACTCGCCCATGAGCCGCAGTTCCAGCCCCAGGTGGTCCGCCGCGCCCACGCGGGCCGCCCCCACCTCAAAGCCGCAGTCCTCGTACAGGGCGACGACGCGGTCGGTGGCCGCCGTGTTGAGCATCAGGTCATCGTCCACAAAGAGCGACTCGTAGGGGTAGACTTCCAGGCCAAACAGGCGCTGGTACTCGACGGCGAGGGATGTGAGAAGGGGGTGGTGGGTAGTGGGTGGTGACGAGGCCAGCAGGGCGTCGAAGCCGGGCAGGGCGGCTAGCTCGGCGGCCAACTCGGCGTCTATCTCACCCAGATAGAGGCGGGCCAGCAGGGCGTACACTTGGGCGCGGGCGTTAAGCATTGGGAGAGTCTATCTACATAGTTAGTCACCAAGGACACCAAACGCACCAAGACACGAAGGAGAAAAATGCTATTCTTCGTGCCTTCGTGCCTTGGTGTCCTTGGTGATTCAAGGGCAACCCTAACCTCTCTCAAGCGTAGCGACAGGCGCCGGGAGGCGGTAGGCGTCCAGGGCCGGGCGGAAGGGCCGCAGCAGCCAGTGGGGGCGGCGCAGGCCGTTGGGCGAGACCTGGCGCGCCGGCCGGGCCATCGCCAGCCACTCGTGGTAGACCTCGTGGGCGCGCTGGGTGTCCACGAAGATGTCGCCGTAGCGGTCGTTCGGCCCGGCGCGTTCCAGCCGCACCTTCTGGTGCCAGCAGTGCATGCCGCTCAGCGGGTCGGGGTGGACGGCGAAGGTCAGGTTCTGGTGGACGCCGGCGTCCTCCCACCAGACGCGCAGCGTGTCCGGGTCCTCGCTCTGGTAGGGCTGGACGCCGTGGACCTGCTGCATCCGCCATTGCCCGTCGCCCTGTTGAGCCAGCGTCACCAACGCCGTGGCGAAGCGGCTGCCCCCGCCGCCCTCCTGCAACCGCCAGCGGCCCAGGTGGTGCGAGCAGGCGATGACGCCGGGCCGGATCCCCTCCGTGACCCAGACCTTGTCCACAAATAGGCCAATCTCCGTCGTCACCTTGATCAGGTCGCCCGTCTGTAGTCCAAGCCGGCCGGCGTCCTGGGGGTGAATCCAGACCGGGTTCTTGTGGCTGATCTCATACAGCCACTTGGCGTTGCCGCTGCGGGTGTGGATGAGCGTCGGCAGGCGGAAGGTGGACAGCAGCACGGCCTCGTTCTGGGCGCGGTTGACGCGGTCGGGGTGGACGTGGCTGCGGATGTAGGTCGGGATGGCAACCTCCGGCCAGCCCCAGTCGCGCAGGGTGGGCGAGTAGAACTCCAGGCGGCGCGAGGGCGTGGGGAAACCCACAACGCGCTCGCCGTCGGCCAACTCAATCCCAATGGGTCGGCCCTTCTGGGCGTCCGGCTGGAAGAACGGCATGGGCGTGATGTTGGACGGCGGGCTGGCCGGCGTCGGCGTGTAGACTACACCCGTCTCCCGGTCCACCGTCGCGTTCGCCAGGTCCGCCTCGGACAGCGGCTTGTCGAAGGTCGGCATGGCCCCCTGGCGCAACTCGAACGCCCCGTACTTGCGCATGTACTCCAGCGGCGTCAGCCCCTCGGCGGCGGCCGTTTCGGGCAGGCCGGGCACGTGGTTCTCGAACATCCAGCCATAGAGTTCGTCCACGGTAATCTTCTGGCCGGAACGATAGGGACTCTCAAAGGTCTTGCGGATACCCAGCTTCCCGTCCGGGTCAATGCGCCACGACAGTTCAATCCAGAACTCGACCTCTTCCCAGACCTCGCCCGGGTTTGCCTCGCGCGTGTCCTGGACGGGCCGCCCCAGGCGACGCAGGGCCTCGCGGACGACGGGCTGGCGGAAGGCGATCCAGGCGCCCGCGTGGGTCTCCTGGCTCATGACGTCGTGGCGTTCCGGGCCGAGGCCCATGGGCAGGATGTAGTCCGCGAACCAGCCGGTCTCGCTCCAGGTGGGCGACAAGTGGACGTGCAGGCCCATCTTGCTCTCGTCGGTCAGCACTTCGAGCCACGACAGGCCGTCGGGGTTGGTCCACACCGGGTTGTAGACGCGGGTGAAGTAGGTGTCAATCTTGCCGCGCCCATCTTTAAGCAGGTGGGGCAGCAGATAGCTCAACTCATAGAAGCCGAGCGGGTACTCCTGCGGCCAGGTGAGTTCGTTCCAGCGTTTGACGTGGGGGGCCATGTTCGGGTGGCGCGGGACCCACTTGTCCCAGACATTGGCCGACGTGCCGCCCTCTACGCCTACCGAGCCGGTCAGGATGGCGAGGAACCACAGGCAGCGCGCCACCATCCAGCCGCCCAGGTTGCTGCTGGCCGCGCTCCGCCAGACGTGCGTCGCCAGCTTGCCCTCGCAGTTCGCCACCGTCTCGGCAATCCGCCGCAGTTGCTCGGCGTCCACGCCGCTTTCCTCGGCCGCGAACTCGAAGGTGTACTCGGCGTAGACTTCTTTCAGGCAGTCCTCGAAGCTCTCGAAGGTGCGCGGTCGGTCGGGCGCCTCGGCGTCGAGATAGGCCTCCCAGTTGAGCCAGCGGCGGACAAAGGCGCGGTCGTACTGGCCGGTCTGGATCAGATAGTTGGCGATGGCGAGCAGGATGGCCGACTCGCTGCCGGGCCAGGGGGCGACCCACTCGTCGGCCAGCGAGGCCGTGTTGGACAGCCGCGTGTCCATGACGATGAGCCTGGCCCCGGCCTCCTTGCCCTCCATGATGCGCTGAGCGTGGGGGTTGAAGTAGTGGCCGGTTTCCAGGTGGCTGGAGATGAGCAGGATAACGCGGGCGTGGGCGTGGTCGGGCGAGGGGCGGTCCAGCCCCATCCAGAACGCCTGACCGGCGCGCGCGCCCGACGAGCAGACGTTGGTGTGCGAGTTGTGGCCGTCCAGCCCCCAGGCCGGCAGCACCCACTCCATAAAGCCGTCATGCCCCGGCCGGCCGACGTGGTACATGATTTCGTTGTGGCGCTCCTCCAGGATGGCCTTTCGGACGCGGCCCGCGATGTCGTCCAGTGCCTCGTCCCACGTGACGCGCCGCCACTGGCCCTCACCGCGCTTGCCCGCCCGCTTGAGGGGGTAGAGGATGCGGTCCGGGTCGTAGACCTGGTTGAGCGAGGCCGGGCCCTTGGCGCAGTTGCGGCCCCGGCTGCCGGGGTGGACGGGGTTGCCCTCGAACTTCTGGACCTTGAGCGTGTCGCGGTCCACGTAGCCCAGCAGGCCGCACGCCGCCTCGCAGTTGAAGCACACGGTAGGGACGAGGGTGTAGTGGCGGGGCTTCTTCTCCGGCCACGCCTTGGGGTCGTACTCGGTCCAGTCGGCCCAGCGGTCGGCGGCCGGGTAGTGGGT
>CAZFUK010000212.1:0-8458 GCA_964522005.1 uncultured Anaerolineales bacterium
CGGGGGGACAACGGCAGCGGCCAGTTGAACGCGCCCGGCGGGACGTTCGTCCAGGTCAGCGCGGGCGGGTCCCACACGTGCGCGGTCAAGAGCGACGGGACGGCGACCTGCTGGGGCGACAACAACGCCGGTGAGGCGCCGAGCAACCCGCCGGTCAACCCGACCTACACCCCCACTCCAACCGCCACGGCGACCGAAACGGCCACGCCGACGAGCACGCCGACGCCCACCAGCACGGCGACGAGTACTATCACGCCGACGCCCACCAGCACGCCCACCAGCACGGCGACAAGTACCAGCACGGCGACCAGCACGCCGACGAGCACGTCAACGCCGACCAGCACGCCGACAAGTACCAGTACGCCGACAAGTACTAGCACGCCGACGAGCACGGCCACGCCGACCAGCACGCCGACGCCCACGCGGACGCCCATCCCCGGCCCGGCCAAGCCGGCGGTCTGGCGCGCGGGCGCCTGGTACCTCCGCAACTCCCTCTCCACCGGCCCCGCCGACATCGTCTTCAACTTCGGCCTGTCCACCGACATCCCCCTCATGTGTGACTGGGACGGCAACGGCAGCAAGACGCCCGGCGTCTTCCGCAATGGGACGTGGTACCTGCGCAACTCCAACTCTACCGGCCCCGCCGACATCGCCCTAAGCTACGGCGCGGCGGGCGACACGCCGGTGTGCGGCGACTGGGACGGCGACGGCGTGGACACGGTGGGCGTGGTGCGCGGGAACACGTGGCTCTTGCGCAACAGCAACAGCACCGGTCCTGCCGACATCGCCTTCACCTACGGCCTGGCCGGTGACCTGCCGGTGGTGGGCGACTGGGACGGCAACGGGACGGACACGCCGGGCATCCTGCGCGGCGGCACCTGGTATCTGAGGAACAGCAACAGCACGGGGCCGGCGGACCTGGCCTTCAGCTACGGCATCCCGCCAGGGGACAGGCCCATCGTAGGCGACTGGAACACGGACGCGGTGGACACGGTGGGGGTCCTGCGGGGCAACCTGTGGTATCTGAGGAACAGCAACAGCACGGGCGTGGCGGACATCAGCTTCCAGTACGGCGCGGCGGGCGACACCATGCTCGTCTGGCGCTAGAACAGTAGACAGTAGTCGGTAGTCAGTAGGCAGACGGCGCAACTGTACTAGTGGGGCAGAGTCGGGTACAATAGAGGGGGCAGGCTCGCCCTGCCCCTTCTTGAATTGCCAGCCGACTGGAGACCGCCGCGTGACAGAAGCGTTGAGCCTGGAGGGACGGGTCGCCCTGATTACGGGCGGCAGCCGGGGGATTGGGCGCGCCATCGCCCTGGAGTTGGCCGAGCGGGGCGCCGACATCGTGGTCAACTATCTGCGCCACCGCCAGGCCGCCCAGGCCACGGCAGCCGAGATTGAGCGGCGGGGCCGGCGCGCCCTGCTGGTCAAGGCCAATGTCGGGCACAAGGACCGGGTGGACGAGATGCTCGACACGGTCGAACGGGAGATGGGCCGGCTGGACATCTTCATCGGCAACGCCGCGTCGGGCGTCCAGAAGCCCGTCACCGAGGTCCTGCCCAAGGACTGGGACTGGACCGTCGGCATCAATGCCCAGTCCATCCTGTGGGGGGCGCAGCGAGCCGTCCCACGCATGGAGCGCCACGGCTGGGGCCGCATCATCACGGTGACCAGCATCGGCTCGACGCGGGTGTATCCCGACTACGCCATCGTCGGCGTGTCCAAGTCGGCCATCGAGACGCTGACGCGCTACCTGGCCGTCGAACTGGCGAGCCGCAACATCATCGTCAACGCCGTGTCGCCGGGCGTGGTCGAAACCGAGGCCCTCAACTTCTTCCCCTCGAAAGACCAGATGATTGGCTATGGCAAACAGCGCACCCCGGCGGGCCGCCTGGTCGAGCCGGAGGACGTAGCGAAGCTTGTCGCCTTTCTCTGCTCCGACGACGCCCGCATGATCGTCGGGCAGACGATTACGATTGACGGGGGATACTCTATTCTGGCGTGAGGCGTGATACGTGATGCGTATTGCGTATTCCGTATTTCGTAATCACTGACTACCGACTACTGGCTACCGACTACCGACTACTGGCTACCGACTACCGACTACCGACTACCGACTACCGACTACTGACGACCGACTACTGGCTACTGGAGGTTTCATGCGCGCGGCGGTGTTTTACGAACACGGCGATATTGATAAACTGGTCATCGCGGACGTGCCGCAGCCGACCGTCGGGCGCGGCGACGTCCTCGTGCGCGTCCACGCGGCCGCCCTCAACCACCTCGACCTGCACGTGCGGCGCGGCATCCCCGGCCTCAAGCTGACCTACCCCCACATCGGCGGGTCGGACATCTCGGGCACGGTGGCCGAGGTCGGCCCCGACGTGACGGCGGTTCGCGTCGGCCAGCGCGTCGTGGTCAACCCGACCTTCTGGCTGGAGGACGGCAGCGAGGAGGTGATTCGCGCCGAGCACCCCCTGGCGCCCAGCTTTGAAATCATCGGTGAGCACCGGCCGGGCGGCCTGGCCGAGTACGTGGCCGTGCCCGAGCGGAACATCCTGCCCGTGCCCGACGGGGTGGACCTGACCGAAATCGCGTCGGTCCCGCTGGTGTTCCAGACCGCCTGGCGCGCCCTCATGACCCAGGGGGAACTGCGGGCAGGGGAGACGGTCCTGATTCTGGGCGCGAGCGGCGGCGCGGCCACGGCGGCCATCCAGATCGCCAAGCTGGCCGGGGCCTACGTCTACGCCGTCACCTCGTCGGAGCAGAAGGCGGCGGCGGCGCGGGCGCTGGGCGCGGACGAGACGATTGACCGCACCACCAGCGACTTCAGCCGTGAGGTGTTCCAGCGCACCGGCAAGCGCGGCGTGGACCTGGTGCTCGAAAACACGGGCGCGGCCACGTGGAAGGGCAGCCTGCGGGCGGCGCGGCGCGGCGGGCGCATCGTGTCCTACGGCGCGACGACCGGGCCGCTGGGGGAGATTGATATTCGCGTCCTGTTCTGGAAGCAACTCCACATCATTGGCTCGACCATGGCGACCCGCGCCGAGTTCAACACCGTCATGCGCCTGCTGTTCCAGGGTCGGCTCAAGCCCGTCGTGGACCGCGTCCTGCCCCTGGACCAAATCCGCGAGGCACATCGCTTGCTGGAAGCCGGCGAGCAGTTCGGCAAAATTGTGCTGCGCGTTGAGTAACGCGTGCGCCAGACACTAGACGAGTAGCAACTAGACGAGTAGACGAGTAAGAGTGCATGCACCTGCCCAATGTCAAACACGTGCTGATCGGGAAGCCCTTCCCCAGCAGCGCCCAACATCACGAACGCCTCGACAAGTTCCGCGCCCTGGCCGTCTTCGCCTCCGACGCCATCAGCAGCAACGCCTACGCCCCCGAAGCCATCATGAGCATCCTGATTGTGCTCGGCAGTGGCGCCCTGGCCCTGACCATGCCCATCGCCCTGGGCATCGCGGGGCTGGTGCTGCTGGTGGTCTTTAGCTACACCCAGACCATCCTCCACTACCCGCGCGGCGGCGGCGCCTACATCGTCGCCAAGGACAACCTGGGGACCACGCCCTCGCTGGTGGCGGGGGCGGCCCTGTTGAGCGACTATATCCTGACCGTCGCGGTCTCGGTGTCGGCCGGCATCCGCGCCATTGTGTCGGCCTTCCCCGAGTGGCCCCTCCACGAGTACGAAGTGGAAATGGCCCTGGCGGCCATTGTGGTTCTGACGTGGCTCAATCTGCGCGGCGTGCGCGAGTCGGGTACGGTGTTCGCCTTCCCGACCTACGCCTTTGTCGGCGGCGTCCTGCTCGTCATCGTGGTCGGCCTGGTGCGCTACTTCGGCCTGTTCGGCGCGCCGCCCATGGTCTCGCCCGCGCCGGTGGTCCAGGCGACCGAACCGGTGACGGCCTTCGGCGTGGTGTGGCTGGTGCTGAGGGCCTTCGCGGCAGGCTGCACTGCCCTGACGGGCATCGAGGCCGTCAGCGACGGCGTGCCCGCCTTCAAGCCGCCCGAATCCAAAAACGCCGCCGAGACGATGGTGTTGATGGCGGGGACAGCCATGACCCTGTTCCTGGGTATCTCCTTCCTGGCGACCCACCTCAACCTGGTGCCCCAGCCCAACGAGAGTATCCTGTCGCAGATGACGCGGGCCATTACGGGCGGCGGCCCGCTGTACTACTGGGTCCAGTTGTTCACCATGCTCATCCTCGTCCTGGCGGCCAACACGGCCTACCAGGACTTCCCGCGCCTGAGCTACTTTCTGGCGCGCGATGGCTACCTGCCGCGCTGGATGACCAACCTCGGCTCGCGGCTGGTCTACTCGTCGGGTATCGGCGTGCTGGCGGTTGTGGCTTCGCTGGTGGTCATCGCCTTCAAGGCCGACGAAATCGCCATGCTGCCCCTGTACGCCATCGGCGTTATGATCAGCTTCACCGTGTCCCAGTCGGGCATGGTGCGGCTGTGGGGCAAGATCGCCGCTATTCCACCTGGCGGCGAGTTGGTGACCGAGGCCACCGTGCTCCACGCCGAGACGGGGCTGGGCTGGAAGCGGCTGGTCAACGCGGTGGGCGCCGTGACGACCGCCATTGTGCTGGTCGTCCTGCTGGTGACAAAGTTTACGGCGGGCGCGTGGATCATCGCGCTGGCCCTGCCGGCCCTGGTCTTCATGTTTCGCGGCATCAAGAAGCACTATATCGAGGTGGCGGAAGCGCTGCGTACCCGAGGGCTGACCACAGGCGACCTGACCGAGATCGCCGACATCGTGCTGGTGCCCATTGGCGACGTGCATCGCGGGACGCTGCGCGCCCTCAAGTACGCTCGGCGCATGTCGCGTAATGTGCGGGCGGTCATGGTGGCGACGGCGGACACAGACAAGAACAAGGTGCTGGAGCGCTGGCGGCGCTTCCCTGAGATTACGGATGACATGGACCTGGTCTTCATTGACTACGAGTACCGCGATATCCTGACGCCGTTGGTCGAGTACATTGAGCGGGTCCACCACAAGGAGTTCCCCAACCTGTTGACGACGGTGGTGCTGCCCGAGTTTGTGCCCCGCACGACCGGCGAGCACCTGCTCCACAACCAGACGGCCAATATCATCCGCTTCCGCCTGCGGGCGCACGAAGACATCGTGGTGGTGGACGTGCCGTACCACATCGGCGGCCACGGCTCCCGGCCGGCCGAGGAAAGACGGCGTGAGATGCTGGAAGTGGACCTGCCGCAACAGCCGGCGCCGCTGCACAACGGCCACGCCCGCGTCAATGAAACCCCCGCCGACGGCCAGCGGCCGCAGGACTAGAGTACGACGACTATGAACCTTTTCCTCATCCCCTGGGAACTCTATCTCCTGCTATTTCCGCTTGGGCTGCTGCTGGCCCTGCTCGCCCTCGCCCAGCGCCGGCCGGGCGACGCTCGCGCCTTCCGCCAGGCCGCTCTGGGCTGTGTCATCCTGGGCGCCATCCTGCTGGTCGGCGGCTTCCTGGTCGGCGCGACGCCCGCCCTGATGGCGGCGAGCGTCCAGACCGGCCCGTCCGCCGTCCCGCCCCTCCAGTCGCGCGTCTATACCGCCGCGCCGGCCCCCGACATCTTCCGTGAGGCCGTGCTGGCCGCCGAGGCGCAGCGGAGCTGGTTCCGCCCGTGGCGGGTCACGCGCCGCGACCAGACGCCCCTGGCCGGCGGGCAGCTTCAGGTCCAGATCGCCGGCTGGACGTGGGACGATACCCTCATCGCCAATATCCGCCCTGAAGCGGCCGGCGTCCAGGTGGACGCCACGGCCCGCTCGCCGGCCGGTCTCCTGGCGCTGGGCGGGCCGCGCCGCCACGTGGCCCAGTTCCTGGCCGCCCTCGACGCGCGCGTCGCCGCGCTGGGGCAATAACAAGAGTGATGAGGTGGGGCCGCGCGGGGCTAAACCCCCGCGCTAGGTAGGCAAAGCCCCAAGGGGGCTAGGAGTCTCAGCCCACCGGGCTTCGTGTGCCCAGCCCAGAGCTTCAGCTCAGGGCGTCCGCCTACGGTGGCGGCAGGATGGAGAGATGACGATGACTCTTCCCTTGCAGGGCCGCGTGGCGCTGGTGACGGGTGGGGCGCGGCGGCTTGGCGGGGCCATCAGCCTGGGGCTGGCGCGGGCGGGCGCCGACGTGGCCGTCAACTACCACACCGCCGAGGCCGACGCCCAGGCCGTCGTCGCCCAGGCGCAGGCCCTCGGGCGGCGGGCCGTCGCCCTCCAGGCCGACCTCGGCCAGGTCGAGGCGGCGCGGGGACTCGTGGCCGCGACCCTGGCCGCGTTGGGCCGCCTGGACATCGTCGTCCATGCCGCCAGCCCGTTCGAGCCGGTCGCCTTCGGGCAGGTGACAGAAGCCGTGTGGGACCGCGCCCTGGACACGACCCTCAAGGGCGGCTTCTTTGTCGTCCAGGCCGCCGCGCCCGCCCTGACTCAGGCGCGCGGGGCCGTCGTCTTCCTCTCCGATGTCGCCGCCCGCCGCCCCTTCCCCAGCTTTATCCCCCACTCCGCCGCCAAGGCTGGCCTCGAAGCGCTCACCGTCGCGCTGGCGCGTGCCCTGGCCCCCCACGTCCGCGTCAACGCCGTCGCGCCGGGTGTCGTCCTCCCGCCCGCCCACTGGGACGCGGCCCGCGTCGAACGCGCGGCGGCCAGGACCCTCGTGGGCCACGTCGGCACGCCCGACGACGTGGTGCAGGCCGTGCTCTTCCTGCTGACCAATCCCTTCATCACGGGCCAGGTGGTTACGATTGACGGGGGATTGACGATTGGCGATTGATGATTGACGATTAACGTCGGCGGTCGGCGGTCGGTGGGCGGGGGTCTCGCGTAAGAATTGATTTTACGCCGGGTCTATATTATGATTGACTTAGTTTGTCAGCGTAGCGCGTGGACACGTTCACAGCGTTTATCGGAGGAGCATGCGACCTCAGCCTAGAGAGAATCAGAAGCGAGCGCGTCAGGATGGGTTTGAAGTCGAGCCGGAACGGCATTGTGACTTGCGCCTGGTGTACAACCTGCCCCACGACGAGGTGGCGGTGATTACCCAGCCGGCCCGCCGCCGCCACATCGCCCGCACCATCGTCACCCCGCTCATCATGGACTTCGATGAGGAGGGGATGATGATCGGCATGCAGTTGACGACGAGCCTCGCGCCCACCGACCGCCACCACGAGTTGGACGTGGCGCGCGCCCTGCGGCCCTTCAAGGCGTGCGACAACATTACCCAGGAAAACGGCATCGGCTATGTCTACGTGCGCAACTGGGACCCCTACGGGGAGGACGAAGTAGCCTATGTCATCGAGGCCGACGGCGAGCTAGACCTGGCGCACGACGGCGGCCTGGTGGCGATTCGGGTGGCGCGCACCAGCGCCGACTACGAGCTAGACCCCTTCGCGGCCTTCTACGGCCTGCCGTGGGTCGCGGAGACCTCGGACGGCCCGCTGAGCCAGTTCGGCTTGATGTAAACCCGCCGTGGGCGGATATCGTGTTACAGACCTGACCGGTCTTCACAGCCGGTCAGGTCTTTGTTTTGCGGGCCGCCGCCCGGCCCAAAGTAGACACCGACCGGCGACGCTCGTATAATCGAGAGCGATACTTCGGCAATACTTCAACGGAGAAGAGACCGATGCGCAAGAAGGTGACGCTCATTACCGGCGCGAACGGCGAAGTGGGGCATGGCCTCATCCAGACCTTCGCCCAACTCCCCGACGCCCTGCCCGTCGTCGTGCTGGATATTCGCTCGCTGGACCCCCAGGTCGAGGCGTTGGTGGAGGACGCGATCATCGGCGACATCCTGGATACGCCGCTGCTGGATAAGCTGATGATGGAGTACGAGATTGACACAATCTACCACCTCGCCGCGCTCCTCTCCACCCACTCCGAGTTCCGCCCCGAAGCCGCCCACCGCGTCAATGTCCAGGGCACCATCAACCTGCTGCACCTGGCCTACGAGCAGTCCCACTGGCACGGTTCCCCCGTCAAGTTCATCTTCCCCAGTTCCATTGCCGTCTACGGCCTGCCCGACGTGGCGACCAAGCAGGCGGCGCCCCCCCTGACCGAGGACCAGCACCTGACGCCGACGACGATGTACGGCTGCAACAAGCTCTACTGCGAGCACCTGGGCCGCTACTACAGCCGCTACTACCGCCAACTGGCGGCGGCGGCCCACGAGCCGGGCGTGGACTTCCGCGCCGTCCGCTTCCCCGGCCTCATCTCGGCCACGACGATGCCGACCGGCGGGACGAGCGACTACGCGCCGGAGATGATTCACGCGGCGGCCCAGGGCAAGGCGTATGAGTGCTTTGTGCGGCCCGACACGGTCATCCCGTTTATGGTCATGCCCGACGGCATCAAGGCGCTGCTCGACATCGCCCGCGCCCCGCGCGAACAGTTAACCCGCCACGTCTACAACGTGACGGGTTTCTCCCTGTCGGCCCAGGCCATCGCCCGCCTGGTGCGCGACGC
>CAZFUK010000213.1:0-1823 GCA_964522005.1 uncultured Anaerolineales bacterium
GCGGGCGGTGATTGAAGGGCTGGTGGGGGACCTAACCCCCCGCCCCCCTTCCCTGCCAAGGAAGGGGGAGGAAACCTCACGCGCCCCTTCCCCGGTCAGGAAGAGGGAGGAGACCACCCCTCCCCTCATAGGGGAGGGGTCGGGGGAGAGGTCGGCGGCCGACGTCTATGCCGCCTTCCCCGACCCACTCGCGCCTGACACCGACCTGGTGACGCTGTGCCTGGAGGCGCACGGGCGGCTGACGCCGTCGGGCGAGTGGACGGCGGGGGCGGAGGTCGAGCCGCTCAAGCAGGCCGTCAACGACCTGGTGATTCTAGGCGAGGCGCTGGGCTACAGCGTCCAGTTCCCGCTGCCGTGGGCCGTCACCGCCGAGGCGGCCCTGGAGCCACCGGAGGTGGTCTGGCTCGCGGGCGGCCGCCCGGCCACGCGCTTCCTGCTCCAGGCCAGCGCCCGGCTGGCGCCGCACACCGCCCCCCTGCCGCACGCCGTCCCGCACTGCCTCGTCCTGACGGACCGTGTCGCTCGCCTGGCGCGGCACAAGCTAAACCGCGCCCCGGCCCTGGCTCAGGCGTTGGCCGAGGCCGGCTGGGACTTTCTGGTGGCCGAGCGGCTGCACGGCTGGTTTACGCAGCCTCTGGTGGATCCGGAAACGTGGGAGGAGGTGTGTGGGCTAGAGGAGCGCATCCCCGGCGAGGGGCAGTTGCGCCTGTTCGAGAGATAAAGAATAGGGGGGAATTGATAGGAGGGGGTGTGCTGGCTTGCCTCGGTGAGTCTCAGAAACACCTGGCGGTCTCATCACACCCCCTCTCCCGTGACCGTGTCCCCCCACCAGCCATTGGGAGTGGCTGAGCGGGGGGCTTTATCGTCTTGCCCTGTCTTGCCCTGGCTAGTAGACGGGCCGCATGGTGCGCTTGAGAATCTCGTAGTGCTCCAGGGCGCGGCCCGCGCCACGGGCGCAGCAGGCGATGGGGTCGTCGGCCGGGTAAAAGGCGATGCCGGTTTCGTCGGTCAGCAGGCGGTCCAGGTTGCGCAGCATGGCCCCGCCGCCCGTCATCACCGCGCCCCGGTCAATCACGTCAGCGGCCAGTTCCGGCGGCGTCTTCTCCAGCACGTCGCGCGCCACGCCGACAATCGCGGCTAGCGGCTCGGCGATGGCCTCGGTCACCTCGGACGAGGACAGCTTGATGGTGCGCGGCAGGCCGGCCACCTGGTCGCGGCCTCGGACTTCCATGCTCAGCTCTTCCTCCAGGGGAATCGCGCTGCCGATGGTGATCTTGATGTCCTCGGACGTGCGCTCACCGATGAGGAGGTTATACTTGCGGCGGACATAGGCGGCGATGGCCTCGTCCACCTTGTTGCCGCCGACGCGGATAGACGCCCACTGCACGATGCCGTTGACCGCGACGACGGCCGCCTCGGTGGTGCCGCCGCCCAGGTTGATGATCATGTTGCCGGTCGGCGTCGCCACGGGCAGGCCCGCGCCAATGGCGGCCGCCAACGGCTCGGGAATCAGGAACGCCTCGCCCGCGCCGGCCTGGAGCGCGGCGTCGTGAACGGCGCGGCTCTCGACGGAGGTGACGCCCACCGGCACCGAGACCATGACTTCGGGCTTAAACAGGCGCAGCCGGCCGCAGACCTTCTGGATAAAGTAGCGCAGCATGGCCTCGGTCACCACGTAGTCGGCGATGACACCGTCCTTGAGCGGACGGGCGACCTCGATGGTGTCCGGGGTGCGGCCCAGCATTTCGAGGGCTTCCTGGCCGACGGCCACGATGCGGTTGTCGTTGACGGAGATGGCGACGACAGACGGTTCTTTGAGGACG
>CAZFUK010000213.1:1833-8416 GCA_964522005.1 uncultured Anaerolineales bacterium
GCCCCGGCCCCGCTCGTGGACCAGAACATTCACCGTTCCCAGGTCAATTCCGATATAGCGCGTGAACATGCGAGGACCCTTTAGTCAAGCGGGCGAAGCGACAGGGATGGACGGCCGAGGCCGCCAGGCCCTGGGCATCCAAACAGTGAAGTATAGCCACCCTGCGTGTCGCAGTCAAAATGTGAGAGGTGTCGTGGACACTCCGCCAGGCCCTTCACCAAAATTTCTCTCTTCCGGCGAACCTGTGGTATAATACTCTTTCGTTGGTCTGCTCTCATATTCGACGAGGTGAACGCCCATGCGTGTTGTTTTGACTCAAGACGTCCCCAATCTCGGTCAGGTCGGGGATGTGAAGGACGTGGCTGACGGCTATGGCCGTAACTTTTTGATTCCCAAAGGAATGGCGATTCTGGCGACGGTGAGCGCGCTCAAAAACGTGGATGAACTCCGCCGGGCCGAGGCCAAGAAGATGGCCCGCCGCCTGCAGACCGCGCAGGAGATGGCGAACATGCTGAGCCAACTCGACCTGCGCTTCAAGCGCCGCGCGGGCGAGGAAGGCCGGCTGTACGGGTCGGTCACCAACGCCGACATCGCCGAGGCCATCCAGGCCAAGAGCGGCCAGGAGATTGACCGCCGCCGCATCGAACTGGACGAGCCGATTCGCCAGCTTGGTGAGCACACGGTTGAGATTCGCGTGATGACCAATGTGTCCGCGCAGGTGAAGGTGACGGTCGAGCCAGAGTCCGAATAGGGCCGAGGCGGCCCACGCACACGCGGGTCAGTCGAAGAGGGGCTATCCAGGGGGCTGGATGGCCCCTCTCGTTTTGGAACCATACACGTATCCTTCACGTCTTTAAGGCGTCTAGGTAGAACAGTCTACACGACAGGCAAGCGTGGGGCAGCGCGGGCCAGGTGTCCATATAATGGTATGGGGCCGCCCGGCGGGACTTGAACGAGTGGAGACGGAGTGGTGTCTATGGAACGTGGAAAGGTATTAGCAGTTGGCCTTGCCAGTGTAGTGATGGCTCTGGCGGTGGTGCTAAGCACCGGTTATTCGGGCGTGGCGCAGGCGTGCGAGCCGGCGTCCGCCGCGTCGGGGGCGGCCCGGGCCGAACTGGAGGGGCGGGTGACGGATGCGCTGACCGGCGCGCCGGTCGCGGACGCCCAGGTGCGGGTCGGCGAGGCGCGCGGCCAGACCGACGCCGAGGGCCGCTATCGCCTGGCCGTCGCGCCAGGGCGGGTCGCCGTGCGCGTCGAAGCGCCCGGCTACATCGGCGTGACCTATCCAGGCGAGACGGTCCAGGCGGAGGGCGCCACCGTGGTGGATACCGCCCTCATTGAGGCGAGTCTATCGCCTGCCGAGCGCCACTATCTAGTCCTGCGCCTGCCACGCTGGGAGGACGAAGGGGAGAAGGCGGAAGGCGGAAGGCAGGCGGCAGACGGAGGACGAAAGACGGAGGACGGAGGACGGACGGAGGACGGACAGGGGAACGTCGCCGTTCCGGCGGTAGGCCTGGACGTTGGAGCGACCGCGCCGGCGACGGTGCGTGTCCTGATGACCAGCGGCGGGATTGTCGAGCTGGACATGGACGAGTATCTCAAGGGCGTCGTGCCGTTTGAGATTGGCGCGGGGTCGCCGCTGGAGGCGCAGAAGGCGCAGGCCGTCGCCGCACGCACCTACGCCGCCACCCACTGCCTGCCCGACAGCGCGGGCGATCCGACCCGCTGCGAGCCGGGCGTGGACGCCAATGTGGACACCACAACGCGCACCCAGGTCTGGCGGCCCAGCCCGCGCTACGACCGCTCCAACCAGGCGGTGGACGCCACCCACGGCGTGGTCTTGCGCGATGGCGGCCGTCTGGCCTCGGCCCCGCTCTACTTCGCCCACACCTACCTTGCCACCCGCAACAACGAGGACGTGTTCCAGGGACCGCCCTACGCCTATCTGCGCTCGGTCGCCTCGCCCGACCCGTTCAACCAGCGCTACGGGCACGGCGTCGGCATGAGCCAGGAGGGGGCGATGGTGCTGGCCGACTGGGGCGCGAAGTACGACGCGATCCTGCGCCACTACTATACCGGCCTGGCGGTGGACTATGCCCCGCCGCCCGCGTCTCCGACGCCAAGCCCCACCCCCACCGCGACCCCAAGCCCCTCGGCCGCCAAAGGCTCGCCTGGTGTCCTCTCGGGGCAGTGGGCCATCCAGGGGGAGGACTGGAACGCCGGGCGGGCCGAAGACGCGGCGGTGAGCGGCGGCCAGTTGAAGGCCCCGACAGCGGGCCGCGCCGGCCGCTACACCAGCCGCCCCTTCCAGGCCGACTTCGAGTTCCAGGCGCTGGCCGTGGAGTGGGCGCCCGCCGTGCCGCCGGGGGGGCAGGTGCTGGTCGAGGTGCGGCTGAGCAAGGACGGCCAGACGTGGGGCGAGTGGACACCGATGGAGCCGCTGGACGGCGGCCCGCGCGATGACAGCGACCGTTCGACGGGGCTGCACTTTGGCCTGGCGCGCTATGCCCAGGTGCGCCTGACGCTGGACCAGGGGCAGGCGACCGGGCCGCTGGCCCTCGACCGCCTGACCGTCCTCTACTACGACGGGCGGCAGGGTCCGACCTCGGCCGAACTGGCCGTCCTGGCCAAGGCCGACGCGCCGCTCGCCCCGGGTGTGGCCAAGCCGTACATCGTGCCGCGCTCGGTCTGGGGCGCGCCGGAAGACTACCAGCACTGGAACCTGTGCTACACCGACCGAGGCTTCCCGGTGGACGGTTACATCCAGCCCAACGCCTGGGCCGTTCACCACTCCGCCGACGACCACCGCGACGTGGACGGGGCAGCCTGGGTCCGCATCGTCTACCAGTTCCACAGCGTCGGGCGCGGCTGGGGCGACATTGGCTACCACTACGTGGTGGACCGCAACGGCGTCATCTACCAGGGCCGCACGCCCGGCGACCCGCCCCCCGGTTTCATCGCCGAGGGCGGCCACGCCTTTCAGTACAACTGCGGCTCCGGCGCCGTCATGGCCCTGGGCAACTATCAGCCGGGCACCACCGTGAACCTCGTCCCGCTGACCCAGGCGACCCGCGATGGCCTGGTGCGCATCCTGTCCTGGCTCATGCAGGAGTATGGGGTGCGGCCCTGGGACCAGCACTTTGTCGTGGACAAGACGGTGCTGGGCCTGTGCGGCCACCGCGACCTGAACTCCACCGAGTGCCCAGGCCAGAACCTCTACGACGAGTTAGGCACGCTACGCAACCGGGTCCAGGCCCAACTCGATACAATGCCGCCCACGGTTGCCCCGCCCACGCCGACCGCCACGGTCCGCGCCGCGCCGACCAGCACGCCGCGCCCGCCCCAGCCGCGCCCGCCGACGCCTGCCGTCACGCCGACCCTGGGGGCGCAGTGCGTCAATCTGGTGCGCCAGGGCGACTTCAGCCTCTACGACCAGTGGACGCTGGCCGGCTCAGGTACGTATGTGACGGCGTCGAGCGCGCTCAGCCCGCCGCAGGGTCTGTTCTTGGGCCGCACTGCCGCACAGGCCGATGCCCCCGGCTGGTCGAGCGCGTCGCAGTCGGCGCTCGTCTTGCCCGCCACCGTCCAGCGCGCCCGGCTGGCCTTCTGGTACGCGCCCTTCTCGGACGGCGCCGACGCCGATCGGCAGATTGTCGAGCTCCAGGACGGCGACGGCCGGGCCTTGCCCGGCGGACGGCTGCTGGACGCCCGCCCGCCGCAGAACTATCGCGGCTGGACGTACTTCGAGGCCGACGTCACCGATCTGCTAGCCCAGGTCGCCCCAAACCCAGCGACGGGGCAACGCCAGGTGGGGCTGTACTTCGGGGTCTACAACGACGGCAACGGCCTCAAGAGCTTCATGCGCCTGGACGACGTGACGCTCGAAGTGTGTGGCGGCCCCACGCCGACCCCGACGGCGACGCGCACGCCCACGGCCACCCGCACGCCGACCGCCACGCCGACGCCCATCCCCGTCACGTGTAGTGACTGGACGCTCAATGGCGGCTTCGAGGCGCTGGGGGAGAGCGGTCCGCTCAACTGGACGCTCCAGAGCGCCTATGTCGAGGCGCGGGTCACCGAGGGGGAGGCGCCGGCGACGGGCGCGCGCTCCCTGCGGCTGGGCCGGCTAACGCCTCAGAACGGCATGGGCTTCGCGGCAGCCTGGCAAGGCGTCGAGTGGCCCACGGGCGTCCTGTCGGCCACCCTCAGCCTGGCCTACCAGGCGCAGGGCGGTGACGAGGGCGACACGCGCATTGTCGAGCTGCGCGACGTGACGGTGGGCGACCGCTGGCCGCTGCTGCGCCTGGAGGGCGCCCAGGCCACCGGCTGGACCCGCGTGGACCTGCCCATCACGCCGCGCCCCGACGGCCACGCCGCCCAGGTCTACTTCGCCGTCCTCGACGGCGGTGGGGCGAACGCCAGCCTGCTGGTGGACGACGTCTCGCTGCGGTTGTGCGGTCGCGGCCTCGGCGGCCCCTACCGCACGTTCCTGCCGGCGATTAGCGCAGGCGAGTAGGGGTGGGTGACTAGACCTGACACGTTTTCCCAAACCTGTCAGGTCTCTTGGCTGCGCTGACGATGACTTGACAGCCACGCGGTTTGAGATTACATGACGGCCGCTCGTAAGAGGCGTCTGTGGCTTGGTCTCTAGACTATGCCTACAGGCGCTTTATGTTATACGTGCGCTTGCCTATACTTTGATAAGCTAAATAAAAACTGAATTGGCTTTTGGGAGCAGGGATTAGGGTATGAGTCGTTCTACAATCGTTATGCTAATCGGACTGGTCGTCGTGGCGGCGCTGGCCGTCGTCGGCTACCAGCGGTTCCAGGCCGCCCAGGCGCCGGCCGCCGCGCCGCCAGTCGAGACGGCCGAGGTGCAGCGCGGCGATCTCGTCGCCTCGGTCAGTGCGACGGGCAGCGTCGAAGCCCAGACCACGCTCCAACTCACGTTCAAGACCGCTGGCCGGCTGGCTGAGGTCAAGGTAAAGCAGGGCGACACGGTCAAGCAGGGCGACGTGCTGGCCCGGCTGGAGACGGGGGAGCTCGAACTGGGGGTGGCGCAGGCGCGGGCGACGCTGGCGCAAGCGAAGGCCAACCTGGCGAAGGCGGAGGCGGGAGCGACGGCGCAGGATCGCGCGGCGGCCGAGGCGGCTGTGCGCGCGGCGCAGGCCGCCCTGGCGCAACTGAAGGTGGGGCCGACCCAGGCCGAGCTGGCCCAGGCCCAGGCGGGCGTGCGGGCGGCCCAGGCCCAGGTGGACAAGCTCAGGGCCGGGCCACGCGCCCAGGACGTGGAGACGGCGCGGCTGAACATCGAGCAGGCCAAGAACAACCTGTGGGGCACCCAGTCCAACCGCGATAGCGTCTGCGGGCGGGCGGGCGACAAGAACCCGGCCCTGCCGAAGTCCGAGTGTGATCGTGCCCAGGCCCAGGTACAGGCCGGGGAACAGGCCGTCCAGATCGCCGAGCAGAACCTTGAGAAGCTCCAGGCCGGACCGACCGCCCAGGACCTCGCCGCGGCCCAGGCCGAGGTGGACCGCGCGCAGGCGGCACTGGCGAAGCTGCGCGAGGGCGTCTCCCGCGAGCGGCTGGCCCAGGCCGAGGCCGAGGTGGACCGCGCCCAGGCGCAACTCGACAAGCTCCAGGCTGGACCCACGGCTGAAGACCTGGCCGCGCTCCAGGCGGGCGTGGACCAGGCCCAGGCGACGCTGAGCCAGGCCGACCTACGGCTACGCGACGCGGCGCTGAGCGCCCCAGCGGACGGGACGCTGGCGAGTGTCAATGCCCGTGCGGGCGAACTGGTCACGGCGGCCACACCCGTGATGACCCTGGCCGACTTGAGCCACCTTCAGGTCAGCCTGACCATTGACGAGACCGAGATTAGCCGCGTCAAGCTGGGCCAGACGGCGCGCGTGACGCTGGACGCCCATCCCGGCCAGGACCTGGAGGGCAAGGTGGCGGAGATCGCGCCCACGGCGACGGTCCAGCAGGGCGTCGTCACCTACCGTGTCAAGGTCGAGTTGCCCGCCACCGACCTGACGCTCAAGCCGGGCATGACGGCCAACGTCGAGATCATCCTGGAACGGCGGCAGGCCGTGCTGCTCGTTCCCAACCGCGCCATTCGCACCGCCAACGGCCAGCGCGTCGTCCAGGTCGTGCGCGGCACGCCGCCCGCGCCCGTGGAGGCGCCGGTGCGGCTGGGCCTGAGCAACGACCAGGTGACGGAAGTTCTGTCCGGCCTGGCCGAGGGCGACCGCGTGGTGACGCAGGTAACGCCGACGAATAACCCGCTCAGTGGTGGATTCGGTGGACGATGATTGAGCTAGAACACATCACCAAAGTCTATAGGATGGGTACGGTCGAGGTCCACGCGCTGCGGGGCGTCAGCCTGACTATCCAGGATGCTGAACTCGTCGCCATCATGGGGCCGAGCGGGTCGGGCAAGTCCACGGTGATGAACATCCTGGGCTGCCTGGACCAGCCGACCAGCGGCGTCTATCGCCTGGACGGGCTGGACGTGTCGCGGCTGCGCGACGACAAGCTGGCCGAGATTCGCAATCGTAAGATCGGCTTCGTGTTCCAGAGC
>CAZFUK010000214.1:0-8415 GCA_964522005.1 uncultured Anaerolineales bacterium
CCATCGAATACACCTATCAGCGAGGATCCCATGCACGCTTACGATCTAGAGCAGGTGGCCGCCGAGTTGCGCGCCTCGGGCAAGCTGTACCTTGAATTCCTGCGCGTGCCCAGCATGAGCCTGGGGCTGTACGCGCTGCCCGCCGGCGGCCGCGACCCCCAGGCGCCACACACCGAGGACGAGGTCTACTACGTGGTCCAGGGGCGCGGCCAGATACGGGTGGGCGACGAAGACCGGCCGGTGGGGCCAGGCTCCACCGTGTTCGTCGCCGCCACGGTCGAGCACCGCTTCCACTCCATCACGGAAGACCTGCTGATCCTGGTCTTCTTCGCGCCCGCCGAGTACACTAACAAAGACTGATGACTGATGATTAAAGATTGTAGTCATCAGTCATCAGTCATCAGTCATCAATCCTTAATCATCGGCCCGAGTCCGTACTCCTGCCACTTCTTGTCTACCACGGCCTTGACCGCCGCCGACATGGTGATTTCAGCGGGCCACTCCTGGTGGGGGCCGGGGTCGCGGGCCGTCTTGCGCGTGGCGTCAATGCCCAGCTTGCCGCCGAAGTTCTTTTCCAGCGAGGCGTGGTCCAGATCGTCGGTCGGGCCGTCCACGATGACCACGTCGCGCTTCGGGTCGTAGTTCGCCAGGGTGTGGAACGCGACCGACGACAGGTCGTGGACGTCTACGTCCTCGTCCACTACGATGATCGTCTTGGCGAGCATCATCAGCCCCAGACCCCACAGCCCGTACATCACCTTGCGCGGGTGGCCGGGGAAGCGCTTCTTGATGGCGACGATGACCAGGTTGTGGAAGACGCCCTCGGCTGGCATGTTGATGTCCACGATTTCACCCAGGAAGAGCTTCATCATGGGCAGGAACAGCCGCTCCGTCGCCTTGCCCATCCAGTAGTCTTCCATCGGCGGCTTGCCCACAATCGTCGTCGGGTAAATCGCGTGCTTGCGCCGCGTGATGGCGGTGACGTGCATGACCGGGTACTGGTCGGCCAGCGAGTAGAACCCCGTGTGGTCGCCAAACGGCCCTTCCAGCCGCTGCTCGGCCGGGTCCAGCCAGCCCTCGATGACGATCTCCGCGTCGGCCGGCACTTCGAGGGGCTGCGAGACGCACCTCACCAGTTCCACCGGCTTGTTGCGCAGGAAGCCCGCCAGCATGAACTCGTCAATGTCCGGCGGCAAGGGCGCCGAACCGGACCAGATGGTCGCCGGATCGCCGCCCAGCGAGACGGCTACCGGTATCCGCTCACGGGCGAGTTCCTGGGCCACCCGCTGGTGTTCCGTGCCGCCCTTGTGCCGCTGCCAGTGCATGCCCAGCGTGGTGTCGTCGTAGACTTGCAGGCGGTACATGCCGACGTTGCGCCGGCCGGTCTTGGGGTCGCGCGAGATGACCGACGGCAGGGTGATGTATTGGCCGGCGTCGCCCGGCCAGCACTGGAGGATGGGCAGCCGACGCAGCGAGAACCCACTGGTCTCGACCACCTCCTGGCACGCCCCCTTCTCGACGATCCTCGGCCCGACCACGCGCGCCACGCTCAGCAACTCGATCCCCTTGCCCGCCTTCTCTTGCCAGGTGCGCGGCATGTCCAGCGCCAGCATCCGCGCCACTTTGTGCCGAATCTCCTCCAGGTCCTCCACGCCCAGCGCCCAGCCCATGCGCTGCCGGTTGCCAAACATGTTGATCAGCACCGGCATGTCATGCCCTTCGACCTTCTCGAACAGCAGGGCCACGTTTTGCGCGTCCGGCCCCTTGCTGACCCGGTCGGTAATCTCGGTAATCTCCAGAATATTGGAGACCGGTGTCTTGACGCGCTTGAGCTGCCCGCGTTTTTCCAGAAACTGGACAAACTCGCCTAAGCCATTGAATGCCATGTGCCCCTCATCTAATTGGATATGTCATCGGGTATGCGTTTAGCCAGATTATAGCCGTATTTGCCGAAATTCCGCCACTACACTATAACCAAATAACCAATTGAGGGCTGGTCTGGGCGATGCTGCAACGGTTCGGCTCTTGCTACGTAGGGATGAATAGCTTTGTTCTAGAAACGCGAGAACCCTCCGCATGGAAGCGAGTAGTGTCATTGGCTTTGACCTGGGCCACGGCGAGATGGCGCTGGCGCGGCAGAGCGTCACGGGCCGCGCCGAACCCGAGGTAATCGAGGTCCACGGCAAGCGCAGCCAGGTGACGGCGGTAGCCGAGGTGACGGGCGATGATGGCGTCACCAGTGTACTGTTTGGCGAGGACGCCGTCGAGGCCTTTGACCTGGCCGCGCCCGATACCACGGTCCTGGAGATTGGCTTCAAGGGCCACCCGTCGCGCAACCCGAAGGCCGAAAAGAGCGTGCCCCTGCTGGCGACGGCCGTCTACCGCTATCTGCTCGACCGTGAGTTGGTGGACGCCCACCAGCCGCCGCCCTTCTTCATTGGCTGCCCGTCGGGCTGGACGGCCGACGAACGCGGGGACTACGCGGCCCTGCTGCGCCGCTCGCGCCTGCCCGACCTGCGCGTCGTCCCGGAGTCGCTGGCCGCGCTGGCCCACGCCCGCGAGACCGGCGCGCTCACCCTCGACCAGTTGCGCGGCCCGGTGCTGGTCATTGACATCGGCTCCTCGACCACCGACTTCACCCTTCAGACCGCCCTCGACGGCGAGACGCACAGCCTCGGCTTCGACCTGGGTGGCGCGCTCATTGACCGCGCCCTCCTGGAGCACGTCCTGCCCCAGCAGGCGGCCGCCGCCGACCTCCAGGCCCTGCTCCACCGCTACCCCTCGTACCGCAACCGGTTGGAACTGGTCTGCCGCCGCGCCAAAGAGGGCTACTTCCGCCGCCTCGACTCCGACCTGTACCGGGGCACCGGCCAGCGCCCGGTCCACAAGGAAATCGAGGACATCCAGCGCCGCCTGGTCTTCCGCGTCACTGTGGACGGCCCGCTCATGGACACCCTGCTGGCCCAACCCCTGCCCGACCTGGGCGAGCAGAGCTGGCTGGCAGCCTTCCGCCAGGCCGCTGAGGACGTGCGCGCCCAGTGGTTGACCCCTCTGGGCCTCACCTCCGGTGTCGTCCTGGCGACCGGCGGCGCCTCGCGCATGGACTTTATCCCCCGCGTCTGCAAAGAGGTCTTCACCGGCTGGACCACCATCGTGGGCGCCGAGCCGGATCTGGCCATCGCGCGCGGGCTGACGCGCTGGGGCCGCAACTACCTGCGCACGACTGGCTTCGACGCCGAGACGGCCCAGTTCCTGCGTGAGACCCTGCCCACCCTGGTCGAGCCGGGCGCGGCCACCCTGGCCCAGGCGCTGGCCGACGCCTTAACCGACGGCTTCTTCGAGGCGGTTATCCAGCCGGGGCTGCGTGACTGGCGCGCCCACCGCGTGAGGACACTCCAGGACCTGGAAGGCCACCTGACCGAGCTGGCTCAGGGCTGGCTGCGCAGCGACGACGCGCGGCAGCGGGTGAACCGCGCCGTCGCCGAGTGGCTCAAGCCCATCCTGGCCCGCGTCCACGACGCCCTCAGCCCCATCATGAGCCGCTACGGCGTCATGGGCGACCCCTTCTCCATCCTGCTGGACTTCGACCCGAGCCTCGTCGTCTCCACTCGCATTGACGAGGTGGCCCACTGGGGCGAACTGACTGACATGGTGCGCGACCTGGTGGGCGGGACGAGCGCGGCGGTGCTGGGCACGGCCTTTGTCGTCCTCCAGGCCACCCTGTTCCGCCTGGGCGTGACCGGCTGGATCGTGTCGGCCCTCGCCACCGGGGTCGCCCTGCTCATCGGCAAGGGCGTGGCCGAGGACTACGTCAAGACCGTGAACATCCCCTACCCCCTGCGCGGCCCCCTGTTGAGCCAGAGCCGCATCGAGGACGTGTGGCGGCAGAACCGCGCCCCGCTTCAGGCGCGGCTGCGCGAGACCCTGGCGAGCAGCGACCTGGGCGCCCAGGTGACAGGGCAGGTCGGCCAGCGGCTGGCCGAGATTCTCCAGACCCGCGTGGCCGAGATCCGGCTGCTGATTCGTTAGCTCCCACAGCTTTGGACATGATTTACAGGATTAACATGATTTGAAGGATGTAATCATGTCAATCTTGTAAATCATGTCTTCTATCCTCTGGGCGGGCCGGCCTCGACGCGGGCCAGGAGCGTCTCGAACGGGCCGCGAAAGCCGTGCAGCGACTCCAGCCACCACGTGACGCCGGCCTCGGCGTACTCCCGCGTCAGCGGGCCGTCGGCGGGCGTGCTCACCCCCGTCATCGCTACATCGAAGTGCGCGTCCCGCACGCGGTGGCGGTGGATGTAGGCCACGGCGTCGGCCACCTGCTGCGGCGTCTTGACTAGCTTGCCCGCCTGGTCCGCGCCGCCAGTCGTCCAGCCGTCCCAGTGGGCGGCGCGGCGCAGGGCGGGCGGGCTGTCGCCGCCGATCCAGACCGGCAGGCGCGGGCGTTGGACCGGGCGCGGGGCGAGGTGGACGCCGTTGACGGTGTAGTGCGCTCCCTGGTGGATGACCACCTCGCCTGCCCACAGCCGGTTCAGCACGTCCAGCCCCTCGTCGAGCTTCTGGGCGCGGACCCCAGGGTCGGCGTCCTCGCCAAAGGCCATAAACTCCTCTGGCACCCCGCCCAGCCCGGCCGCGAAGATCATCCGCCCCTCGCTCAGCACGTCGAGGGTCGCCAGCGTGTTCGCCAGCACCTGGGGCCGTCGGCGGGGTAGGGGCGTCACCGTCGCGCCCAGACGGAGCCGGGTCGTCGCCTGGGCCACGGCGGCCAGAATCACCCACGGGTCGCCCGACGGCGCCCCCCACACAAACCCCAGGTGGTCCCAGATAAACAAGCCTTCCCAGCCCGCCGCCTCCGCCGCTTGCGCCAGCTTCACCACCGGGCGCGGGTCGGCGTAGTCGCCCAGGTTGACGACTTCAATCGCGTAATGCACTGTTCCTCCCCAGCCTTAACCACACCAGGCCAGCGCCGTCTGAATCAGCACGTCGGCGCATTGGCTCACCGACGCGGTCTCGACATACTCGTCCAGGCTGTGCCAGCCGCCCCCGGTATTACCAAACAGCACGGTGGGGATACCGGCCGCCTGAAGGATGGCCGCGTCCGTCCAGGCCGTCATCCCCACCGCTGCGCCTGGCTCGCCCCGCACCGAGGCGACCGCCTGGGCGACGGTCTGGGCGATGGGGGCATCGGCGGGGGTCTCAAACGGCTCGCGGCTGAAGACCGGGCGCACCGTGGCCCGGAACGCCGGGTCCTGGCGGCGCAATTCATCTAGCAGCCCCTCAAACTCGGCCACCACGCTCTCGACGGTCTCACCGGCCACCGTGCGGCGTTCAATCTGGACGCGGCACCGGTCGGGGTACATGCTCCACTCGCGGCCCCCCTGGATGGTCGAAGCGTGGACCGAGGGCGGCGTCACCAGGGCGGGGTGGGGGCGGTCGGCCAGGGCGCGGGCGTAGCCCTCCAGGGCCGTCAGGACGCGGCCCATGTGGACGATGGCATCCACCCCCTCGTTGGGGCGGCTGCCGTGCGCGGCGCGCCCCACGGTCTCCACCTCGACCCAGACAAAGCCCCGGTGCGCCAGGCACAGGTTCAGGTCCGTTGGCTCGGTGACAATCGCCGCGTCCGACGTAAACTCGCGGACCAAGGCGTCACTGCCGATCGAGGCGTACTCCTCATCACACACGCAGGCGATGAGCAGGTCGCCCCGCAGCCGCACGCCCGCCTCTTGAATCGCGCGGGCCGTCCAGAGCATGGCGGCGATGCTGGCCTTCATGTCCGAGCTACCCCGCCCCAGCAGCCGGCCGCCTTGCTCCACCAAGGTATACGGCGCCGCCATGCCCTCAACCCCCACCGTATCCAGGTGGCCGTTGAGCATGAGTGAGCGTCCCCCGCCCGTCCCGCGCAGAATGCCCACCACATTCGGCCGCCCCGGCGCGGCCTCCTGGACGTGGACCTCCAGCCCGGCCTCCTCCAGAAAGCGGGCGCAGTAGGCGGCGATCTCGGCTTCGCCCGGCGCGCCCGGTGTCAGCATCGGGTTGACCGATGGAATGGCGACCAGGTCGGCCAGCGTCGCCAGGACCACCGGGGGCGAAGCTCGTAGCTGGGTCATATGCTCTCCTCCACGGGAAGGCTGCTCGTCCCCGTGGTATAAAAATAGATAATTGTGTCCGCAGGTAGTGCTTTTCGGCGGCTGTTTCGCGTATATTTATGTGTGTACAGCCGCTATGTTGCTTACCCGCAACCTGTTCCGCCATCGCGCCCTACAGTTTACCGCTAACGCGGTGTTCTGTCCAAGTGCGGCGCGCGGCGGGTGGAGGCGACAGCGGTTGTGGGAACGTGGAACTATGCTCAGCCTGCTCGCCGCAGTAAGAAATCACACTCACCGGACTCTCACGGTAAGAGAGTAGATACGACAAGGGGCAACCGTTCGACAGGAACTTGCTCGAACGGCGGCCCCCTTTTCGTGTCAGAAAAGGCTTTCCCCGAACGCATATTGAGAGTCACTTCTTTGTGCCACGGAGCACTAGAAAGGTACCCCCTGAATGACGAAGCCAGGTTTGCCTTCGCCCATTCTGGCGACCCTTGCTGTTGCCACACTGCTCACGGTGGCCCTACTTTCCAGCTCGAACACCTCTGCCCAGGGCCAAACCCTCACTTCCCTCGAACAGGACGTGTTTAACCTTGTCAACCAGCAGCGCGCCGCGAATAACCTGCCCCCCCTCAGCCTTGACATGCGGCTGGTGCAGTCGTCGCGCGCCCACTCCCAGGCCATGATCAACAGCCACGAGTTCGCCCACCAGGTGACCGGCGAGCTACCCATGTGCGCCAGCGGCGCTAACAACGACCGCTACGACGCCGTGGGCTATGTCTGGAACCGCTGCGGCGAGAACATCGCCGCCGGCTATGCGACGGCGCAGACGGTCATGGATGGCTGGATGAACTCGCCCGGCCATCGAGCCAACATCCTCAGCCCGGACTACTGCGAGTTTGGGGTGGGCTATGCCAGGGACGACAGCGATCCTCTCCGCTATGTTCACTATTGGACCCAGGACTTCGGCCGCTCGACCTCTACCAGCGCCCCCTGTCCCTCGACCAGTAACCCGCCTCCGGCCCCCACCGCGACGCGCACCCCCACCCCTCGATCCAGCCCGACCCCGCAGCCGACCGCGACGCGCACGACCGCGCCGGCCCAGGAAGGGGTGACCAGCGGTGTCTTCCGGCCGAGCAACGGCGCGGTTTACCTACGGAACTCCAACACCACCGGTACGGCCGACCTCGCCTTCACCTACGGCGTGGCGGGCGACCGCCCCGTGGCCGGCGACTGGAACGGGGACCGTGTTGACTCGGTCGGCATCTATCGCAACGGCGCCTTCTACCTCAGAAACTCGAACACCCTTGGCCCGGCCGACCTGGTCATCCCCTACGGCATGGCGGGCGACATTCCCGTCGTCGGTGACTGGGATGGCAACGGGACGGATACCATTGGCATCTTCCGAGGGGGGGTGTTCTTCCTGCGGAACAGCAATACGCCCGGCCCGGCCGACATGGTCTTCGCCTTCGGCACGGCCGGCGATACCCCCATCACCGGCGACTGGAATGGGACGGGTTCCACCAAGGTGGGTGTCTATCGCTCGCCCAGCGTCTTCTTCCTCCGCAACTCGCTGACCACCGGCCCAGCCGACGCGGCCTTCCTGTACGGCCAGGCGGGCGACCTGCCCGTCACCGGCGACTGGGACAACAACGGCACGGCGACGGTGGGTGTCTACCGCAACGGCGCCTTCTACCTGCGCAACTCGAACACCACGGGCTTGCCGGATCGCAGCTTCAGCCTGGGCGTGTCGGGTGACCTGCCGCTGGCCGGCAACTGGGACCGCCTGCCCTAAACCACAACCGAATAGTCTAGCGCAAGGCTCTGACGGTTTACTCTCGCCGTCAGAGCCTTGGCTTATCCCCGCCTGTGGTATAATACCCCTATGCCCCACCTGATTCTGGCCTCCACCTCGCAGCGCCGCCGTCTGCTGCTGCCCCTGCTCGGCGTGCCCTACACCGTCGTCGCGCCCGACGTGGACGAGACGGTCCTGCCCGACGAGACGCCCGTCGAAACGGTGCGCCGCCTGGCGCGCCTCAAAGCCGCCACCGTTGCCCGCCGCCATCCCGATGCCACCGTCCTGGCGTGCGATACGACGGTCGCGCTGGGCGATGAGGTCGTCGGCAAGCCGGTGGACGCGGCGGACGCCGTCGCCATCCTGCGGCGACTGGCCGGCGGGGGGCACATGGTCTACAGTGGGGTAGCGGTGGCGCGGGGTGCTCAGACCTGGGACGAGGTGGTCGAGACAAGTATTGTGATGCGCTCTTATACCGAGGCGGAGATTGACGCCTATGTGGCGACCGGTGATCCGCTGGACAAGGCAGGC
>CAZFUK010000215.1:0-8403 GCA_964522005.1 uncultured Anaerolineales bacterium
TGCGCATCAACGCGGCTGGCCCGTGGATCATCGAGGTCGCCGCGCGCTCCATCGGTGGCCTGTGCTCCAAGATTCTGCGCTTTGGCACTGAAGACCTGTCGCTGGAAGAGCTGATTATCCGCCAGGCGATGGGGCTAGATGTGGGCGCGCTCCAACGCGAGGGCCGCGCGGGCGGCGTGATGATGATTCCCATTCCGGGGGCCGGCGTGCTTAAGGGCGTCGAGGGCCTGGACGACGCGCGCGCCGTGCCGGGCGTCGAGGAGATTGACATCACCATCGCCGTCAATCACCCGGTCGTGCCCCTGCCCGAAGGCTCCAGCTACCTCGGCTTCATCTTCGCCCGGGGCGAGCAGCCCGCGGAGGTCGAGGCGGCCTTGCGCGAGGCGCACCGCCGTCTCCACTTTACCATCGTCCCGCACATTCGACTGTTTGCTTGAACAGCAAAAAACCCCTGTTTTCGGGCGTAACGAAGCACCCCATGGGGGGTTTTATCACACGGCGTAAGACCCACGTTATCCCAAATACCAACGCGGATGTTGAAAGATGGCGGTCGAGCGGCCCCGAACGCTCACCAACGCTTCCCATCCGCCTTTCTACGTGTTAAGCGACCTGGGCCAAGTTCACCTAGCTGACCCAGGCACAGCGGACAGGAGAGGACGATGAGATCACGCATTGTGATCACCGGCATGGGCGCTATTACTCCCTTAGGCAATTCCGTCGAGGCCTTCTGGCGCTCGCTAGCGGAAGGCCGTTCCGGCGCCGGCCCGATCACTCGCTTTGACCCCGTGCAGATGGAGACCAAGATTGCCGCCGAGGTCAAAGACTTCGACCCGCTCGACGTCATGGACCGCAAGGATGCGCGACGCTCATCGCGCTGCGTCCAGCTCGCCGTGGGCGCGGCGCGCGAGGCGGTCCAGGCCGCGCGGCTGACCATTGACGAGTTCGTCCGCGACCGCGTAGGCGTCGTCATCGGCACCGGCATCGGTGGCGCCGACGTGCTGCTCGAAAACTACGATGTGCTGCGCGAGCGCGGACCCCGCCGCGTCAGCCCCTTCTTTGGGCCGGCCATGCTACCCGACACGGCGGCGGGCCAGGTCGCCATTGAGATGGGCGCGCGCGGCCCCAACATGGCCGTCGTCTCCGCCTGCGCGTCGGGCATTGACGCCATCGGCCAGGCCGCCGAGATGATTCGGCGCGGCACGGCCGACGTGATGATCGCGGGCGGGTCCGAGGCCATCATCCACCCCGTCGTCATCGCCGCCTTCAACGTCATGAAAGTCCTCTCCACCCGCAACGACAACCCGACGGAGGCCAGCCGTCCCTTCGACGCCGACCGCGATGGCTTCCTGTTGGGCGAGGGGTCGGGCATCGTCATCCTGGAACGCCTGGAGGACGCGCAGCGCCGCGGCGCGCCCATCATCGCCGAGGTCGCGGGCTACGGCACCGCCGCCGACGCCTACCACCTGGCCGCGCCGCCTGAGGATGGCCACGGTATCGTCCGCGCCATGAAGATAGCGCTGGCCGATGCCCAGATCCAGCCGGAGGAAGTGGACTACATCAATCCCCATGGCACCGGCACCCCGCTGAATGACAAAATCGAGACGTTCGCGATCAAGAACGTGTTTGGCGATTGGGCACGTCGGCTGCCCGTTAGCTCGACCAAGTCCATGACCGGCCACCTGATGGGGGCGGCGGGCGCGGTGGAGGCGATTACCTGCGTCCTGGCGATGCGCGCGGGCCTGGTGCCGCCTACCATCAACCTCCACACGCCCGACCCAGCGTGTGATCTGGACTACGTTCCCAACACCGCGCGCCCCGCCGACATCCGTGTCGCGCTATCGAACTCGATTGGGCTGGGCGGCCACAACGCGAGCCTGCTCCTGCGCCGAGTCTAACACCGCGTCCCCTGTGGAGACAGAATGAACGAGCGCTATGCCGCGATCACGGGCTGGGGCATGTACGTCCCCGACCGGGTGATGACCAACCTGGAACTGTCCACAATGGTGGATACGTCGGACGAGTGGATTCGCAGCCGCACGGGCATCGAGGCCCGCCACATCGCCGACGTGCGCGAAGCTACTTCCGACCTGGCGACGCGCGCGGCGTGGGAAGCCCTCCACCGCGCCGACCTGAACCCCGACGAGCTTGACCTGATCATCGTCGCCACCTGCTCGCCCGACTATCACCTGCCCAGTACCGCCAGCCAGGTGCAGGACCATCTCGGCGCCTCCCACGCCGGCGCGTTCGACCTGAACGCCGCCTGCTCCGGCTTTGTCTACGGCCTCAGCATGGCGAGCCAGGCCATCATGAGCGGCGGCGCGAACAAGGCCCTGGTCATCGGCGCGGAAACGCTCAGCCGGTGGCTGGACTGGAGCCAGCGCGATACGTGTGTCCTGTTCGGGGACGGCGCGGGCGCCGTGGTACTCGAAGCCAGCGACCGGCCCAGTGGTCTGCTCTCCTACGTCCTCGGCTCCGACGGCTCCGGCGCGGAGTTGCTCATCCTCCGCAACGGCGGCAGCCGTCAGCCCCCGCGCGGCATGATGCCGCCGGAGGGCGGGCTGTCCATGAACGGCAAAGAGGTCTACCGCTTCGCCACCCGCGTCATGGGCAAGGCCGCCCGCGAGGTCCTGGAGCGCGCCAGCCTGGGCGTCGAAGACATCAACCTGTTCATCCCCCACCAGGCCAACCTGCGCATCATCGAGTCGGCGGCCAAGCACCTGGGCATCCCCATGGAGCGCGTCTTTGTCAACGTCGCCCAGTACGGCAACACGTCCGCCGCGTCCATCCCCATCGCCCTGTGCGAAGCGGCCGATGCGGGCCGCATGCAGCCTGGCGACAACATCTGCATCGTCGGCTTCGGCGCCGGTCTGACCTGGGCCGCCGCCGCCATCCGCTGGGCGCCCCCGGAAACGACTCCCGACACCAGCCTCCCCCGTCGTCTCATGCGCTGGTCCCACTACCCCCTGGCCCGCGTCAAGTCGCTCATCCACCGCGCCGAGCGCAAGATTGACGGCCTGGAGGACGAGCTAGAACGCCGCCGCCAGTTGATCGAGCAGGCCCGGCGCAACGGCCACCACAACGGCCACGCCTCCAACGGCCACGCCTCCAACGGCCACGCCTCGGTGTCGGCCCGCGGGGTGGAAGAGCCTGAAAAGGTTGTAACGAAGTAGCCTTCCTGCTCGTATAATAGTATAATTCGCCTGCGAGAGCCTGGCACACGACCTTTGTGAAAATTGGCGTGTGCCAGCTTGATTCGGTAGTATTGAGGGAGGGGACAACGGGACCGTGGGCCGACACGACGGCAGGGGAGCGGTCGGGCAGGCATTGATTGGTGAGCAACGAACAGGAGAGGCTTCGGTGAGTCTGATTTACAGCAAGATTCGACTGCCGCGCTGGCGCTCGACTCTACTTCGCCGCCCCCATCTGGTAGACCACCTCAAGGCCAATCTCACGCGTAAGCTGATCACCGTCGTCGCGCCAGGCGGGTACGGCAAGACCACGCTCCTCCTGGACTTTGCCCACCACAGCGAAGCCAAAACGTGCTGGTATTCGCTCGACGCGGGTGACCGCGACGTCCGCGTCTTCATTGAGTACCTCATCGCCAGTCTGCGCGTCCACAGCAAGGAGTTTGGCAGCCGCACCCTCGAAGCCCTGCACGACTTCCACGCCTCGAAAGACGAGATTGGCCGGGTGGTTGGCGTCCTGGTCAATGAACTCTACGAGACCTTCCCCGACGAGGCCGTCATCCTGCTGGACCAGTTTGACACCGTAGATGATAGCCCGGAGGTTGGCCGCTTCCTGGAAGCCTTCCTGTACTATCTGCCCGACCACATCCGCCTCATCCTCGCCAGCCGCGTCTTCCCCCAGCGTTCCACCGTCACCCTGCCGCTCCTGGTCAGCGGCGCCATGATGGGTGTCAGCGGGCACCTCCTCAAGTTTACCCCGGACGAAGTTACCGCGCTGGCCGAGCACGTCTATCGCCGTCACATTGACGCGGCCACCGCCGCCGAACTGGTGGACGGCTCCGAGGGCTGGATCATGGGCATTCAGCTCTCGTCCCATGCGCTCTGGGCCGGCCAACTGCTCCCCGTCCTGCCCCACTACTCGAAAGAGAGCCTGCTCAACGAGTACATCACCGAGCAGATTCTCAATCCCCTGCCCGAGGCCCAGCAGGACTTTCTGCTGCGGTCTTCCCTCCTGGAGCCACTGACCGCCGACCTCGTCAACGAGGCCCTGGCGGTGGCCGACGCCGCGCCCCGCCTGCGCCAACTCGCCGAAGACCTGCCCATGTTCGTGCAGCCCCTCGACACCGACGGCACCTACCGCTACCACGCGCTCTTCAGCCAGTGCCTGCGCCAGGTGCTTGAGGCGGACGAGGCGCGGGCGCGCGCTGCCCACCGAGACACCGGGGCCGCGCTGGCCCGACGCGAACGTCTGGTCGAGGCGATTCGCCACTACCTGGCGGCGGGGGACGTGCCCACCGTGCGGGAACTCACCCACCAGGTTGTAGAGAGCCTTTACCAGACCGGTCGCTGGCAGACGCTCCAGACGCTCATGGCCGAGCTGCCCCCCGAGGCGAGGACGCCGGAGTTGCTGGTGGCCGAAGCCCTCCGCCTTCGAGAGCAGGGCGAGATTGACCAGGCGCTGAAAACGTTGGCCGACGCCGAGGCGAGCGGCGACCCCTATTGGGCCGCCACCGCCCAACTGCGCCGCGCCGCCATCTGGAGCCTACAGGGCCGCCACCTCGACGCGCTGACCCTCTACAAGAGCACTCTGGCCGGCGTCGGGCGCCCGACGGACAGCCTGCGGGGCGAGGCCGAGCGGGGGCTGGGGCGCTGTTACCTCGCCCTCCGCCAGACCGACCAGGCCATCGCCCACCTGCGATACGCCCTTGACCTCTTCCAGGCCACCGAGAGCCGCCCTAATATTGCCCATGTCTACCACGAACTAGGCGTCGCCTACACCACACTCGGTCAACTCGACCGCGCCGGCGAGGCCTACCGCACCGCCCTGACCCACTGGGACAGCCTGGGCGCCAAAGTCTGGCGCTTGAATACCCTGCGCTCGCTGGCGCACATCCTCTATGAGCAGGAGCAGCACGCCGAGGCGCTCAACATCCTCGACCAGTGCCTCATCGAAGCGCAAGAGTACGGCTATCTGACGACGGAAACATGGGTTCGCCTCTACAGCGGCGCGATTCTCACTCAAATGGGCCGACAGAGCCAGGGGCTACAGACGCTCAACGAGGCGCTGGCCCTGGCGCAGCAACTCGACTTCCCCGCCCTGATTATCTATGCCCTCGACGCCATCGGCAACAACCTGCGGCTCCAGGGCAAGCTCGAACAGGCCCAGGTCTCCCTCCAGGCCGCGTTGGCCCTGGCCGAGAAGCGGACCTTGCCCCACGAGATCGCCCTGTGCCAGTTGTCGCTGGCCGTCGTCGCTTTGGACCGAGGCGCGGAGGACGCCGCCCAGGCGCTCCTGGCGGCCTGCCACAGCGCCTTCACAGCGTCCCAGGCCAAGCGCGAACTGATGGTCGCCGAGTTTCACCTCGGTCGGCTGGCCTATCAGCGGCGGAACTGGTCCGAAGCGGCGGCGCATCTAGACTGTGCCGCCGAACTAGCAGCGGCAGTGGGCAACACCCAGCTGCTCCTCCAGGCCAGTGGCCGCTCGTGGGGTCTGGTCCGCTGGGCCACGAGCCACACCGCCGACCCGCACTTCTGGGAACGCATCTTCCATCGGCTGCGCCAGGATGGCGCCCCGCTCGCTGAGCAAGCCTTCCCGCCCCTGGAGGTGGTCACCTTCGGGAAGTCGTCTATCCGGGTTCAGGGGGAGGAGGCCGTTCCGGAGTGGACCACCCTGCGCGAGCTATTCTTCTACCTGCTCGCCCACCAGCCACGGGGCGTGCACCGCGACCAACTCCTGGGCGCCTTCTGGCCGGAGACCCCCATCGCCCGTGCCGGCCAGGCCCTCAAGGTGGCCCTCCACCGCCTGCGGCGGTCGATCTGCGAGACGCACCACGAGGCCGGCTGGTACTCCCTGGTCCTGCCCGACGGCTACGTCTACGACGCCGGGGCGTTCGAGCGGCTGGCCGAAGGGCTGGACAGCGCCGGGCCGACGACGGCGGAGCAGGCCCAGCGCTTCGAGCAGGCGCTGGCCCTCTACCAGGGCGACTACCTGCTGGAATACTATTCCGACTGGGCGCAGGCTGAACGCGAACGCCTCAAGCACCTCTATCTCCAGCTCCTACACACAGTCGGCGCCTACTACGAGGGGCGGGCCGACTACCCGCGTGCCGTCGAGCATTACCAGAAGGCCCTGGCCGCCGACGAGTACCAGGAGACGGTCCATCAATCCCTCATGCGGTGTTACATGGCCCTCGGCGACCGCCACCGCGCCATCCAGCACTTCCGCGAAATGTCCGTGATCCTCAAGCGCGACCTCGGCATCGAACCCGCCGTGGAGACCCAGCGCCTGTACCAGCAAATCGTCAAAGACGCGAGCTGACTCTGCTGCGGGGAGTACGGAGCCTATCGCGGTCCCGCTCCCCTTCGTCTTGTCCACCCATTTTTGAACAGGTCCAAAAATTGCGGTTACGTAACCGTCAAGTAACTCTCAAGCACCTTGGGGGGGGCTATCATGTGCGTGTCAAAGAACGAAGCTGACACACAACAAGGAGCCTCCCCCAATGGTTATCCAACCTGGCGTGTAAGTGACTACTCTCGAACGGAGCCTTGAGCCATTTGCTTTGCTATCGGTACTGTGTGATTGCGGGGGTGGAATGATCCATCAAAAGCCTATTACGGTCGTCGGTGAGGCGGTCCTCGATGACACGTTCGCCCAGGCGCTGCTGGCTAATCCCTGCCAGGCGCTGGCGGATGCTCACCTGTCTCTCGCTGCTGAAGATGTCTGGCCCTTCCTCCAGGGAGCGGCCTCGCTCAGTGAACTTGCTCATATTGTCCTGGAATGGGAACTGGCGACGGGGCGCGCCGAAGCTCCGCTGCGAGTCCCGGCCCTTGAACGAACCCGTCGGTCTGGGGAGCCTGCACGCGAGCAGCCCCCGCCGAGGGTGGATAAAGTCCTGGCCGCGTGAGTCTAGGGGGCAAGGGGGGGTTCATGCAAATATTGTTGGTCGAGCGGGACGCGTACCTGCGCGCCGGCTTCGCCTTCTGCCTCGAAGCCGAAGGCTATCGCGTCCTCCAAGCGAGCAAGGCGTCGCCGTCAGCCTTGCCGGAGCGAAATGTAGACCTGATTGTCATTGACGCAGGTGCGCTCGATGAGAGCGGCCGACCGGCCTGGGAGGGTCTCGCCGAGACGACTTCCACCCCGATTCTGGCGCTGGCCCTGAGCCAGGACGAGGAAAGTCGCCTGCGTCGTTCACGTTACCGTGGCGTCGCGTACCTGGTTAAACCGTTTAGTCTCCGTCTGTTTGTTCACATGATTCGTAGTCTCAGTGTCCGCCTTCAAGTAGCCTAACCCCATTTCCCCCCGGCAGACAGCCGCTTCCCCCGGAGCGGCTGTCTCTTATTGTCAAGCCAGCCGCGCCGCGTCTAAAATTATTGATATAGAGAGGGTCTGCGTGTAAGAAAGCCAGGTGCCCCTCCTTCCTATTGTCACAGATGTCATCGCCTCAGAGGGGGGGACTATGACTCAGCACACTCTGTTTCCAGAGCGACCTAAGTGCCAGGACTGTGGCAAGGCCCTGGCCGACTTCATCATCGAGGGCCACGCCCTCTGCTCGGCCTGCTGCCTGCGGCGCTACTACCCGCAGGACACCCTGCCCGACCCCCCCAGCGACAACGCCCTATACCAGTTTATGTTCGGAAAGACGTAGAGACGCGTCATATCGCCTCTCTACGTTTGACACGTCGCGCCGCCCGCCGTGCGCAGGAACCAGGCGCGCGAGGCCACGTCGGCCTCGGCAAACGCTGCCTGGAGCGCCGCCGCCACCTTCGCCTGCCGCTCGTTCACCAAGGCGATGACGGCCGGCCCGGCGCCTGAGATGGCGACCGCGACGCCCAGACGCTGTCGCAGGGCCAGCGCCTCGGCCAGCCCAGGCGCCAGGGGCGCGCGGTAGGGCTGATGCAAGCGGTCGGCCATGACGGCCGCCAGGCGGGCGTAGTCCGCCCGTTGGAGGGCCAGCAGCGTCAGCGCCAGGTGTCCCAGGTTGAACACCGCATCGCCATACCTCAGATGCGTCGGCAGCGCCTGACGGGCCAGGCGCGTCGGCAGCCGAAAGTCGGGCAGGACGACGACGCTTTCGAGCGGCGGGGTCCGCACGGTCTCGACCAGCAAGCGCCCATCCTCGGCATGGGCCGCCGCCACTACACCCCCCAGCAGGGCCGGCGCGACGTTGTCCGGGTGACCTTCCATCGCCACCGCCAGTTCGAGCAGCGCGTCACGCCT
>CAZFUK010000216.1:0-8341 GCA_964522005.1 uncultured Anaerolineales bacterium
CTGTGGTAGGTCGGGACGATTGTACCTCATGGACTACGACTTTGAAAGAACCCTGACTTTTTGGCGCCTCACCAGATAGATGGGTAGAACAAGGGATTCTTACACGCGCCAGGCGTAATTTAGTCAAGCGGACGGCCTAGAGCTTGTAGCGATACTGGTGGTAGAGACGAGCGGCTTCGGTGCGGTTGGTCACGCCAAGCTTCTGGAAGATGTTCTGGAGATGGAACTTGACGGTATGCTCGGTGACCGAGAGGCGGTCGGCGATCTGGGAGTTGGTCAGCCCCTCGGCGACGAGGGCCAGGAATTCGCTCTCGCGCTCGGACAGGGTGGTGAGGGGGTTGGGCTGCGGCTCGCGGCCCCCGCCGCGCAGCGCGCCACGCGGGAAGACGACGTGGCCGTGGGCGATGTTGCGAATGGCGGCGACGGTCTGGCGGGGCGGGTCGGTCTTGAGGGCGAAGCCGTCGGCCTCGCGCTCCCAGGCCAGTTGAATCGCCTCGCCGTCGCCAAAGGCGGTGAGGATGAGGACTTTGACGGGCAGCTGCTCGCGGCGAATCTCTTCCAGGCAGGTCAGTCCACTCATCAGGGGCATCTGGAGGTCCATGACGACGAGGTCGGGCTGGAGGCGGCGCACGGCCTCCATGAGTCGCTCGCCGTTGGTGACCGTGGCGACGACGTGCAGGTCCGGCTCGTTCTGGAGCAGGGCACGCAGCCCTTCCAGCACCAGTTCGTGGTCATCGGCCAGAATCACGCGAATCCGCTTGTCAGACACCGGCTCGGCGCTCATAGTCGTTAGCCTATTGACTCGCCAGGGACACGCACCTGGATGTTGGTCCCCTGGCCCTTGATACTGGTCAGGCGGAAGTGGCCGCCGACCAGTTCGGCGCGGTCGCGCATGCCGCGCAGCCCGATGTGCTCCTCTAGCTCGGTGCCGGCCGGGCCTTCCAGCAGCGGCGGGTCGAACCCCGCGCCCTGGTCCGCGATGTCCAGGACGACCCAGCCGTCCTCGCTGCTCAGGCAGACGTCGAGGCTTTCGACCTTGGCGTGGCGGTAGGCGTTGGAGAGGCCTTCCTGGAGGATGCGGTAGACGGCGATCTTGACGGGCAGGCTCACCGGGGGTATCTCGCCCTGGACGTGGAGCTGGACGCGCTGGCCGGTGAGGGACTGGTGTTGGATGACGAGGCCCTGGAGGACGGACACGAGGGGGCGGCGGCGGAACTCCGGGGGCCGCATCGAGCCGACGGTCAGCTTGATCTCGTTGAGCGACAGTTGCAGCAGGCTGGCGACGCGAGCGAGTTGCGCCTCGAGCGTAGCGCGTAGCTCTTCCGGCGCGTGGTCCACCAGCCCCGCCGCGATCTCTAGCTGGGACGAGGCGGCGAAGAGTTTCTGGACCGGGCCGTCGTGGATGTCGAGGATGACGCGCTGTAGCTCCTCCTCGGTGACGGCGAGGATGCGCCGGCTGGCCTGGTGGGCCGAGGCCTGCTGGGTGCGGGCTCGGTTCACCAGGACGGCCAGTTCGACCAGGGCCTGGGCCAGGCGCTGCTCTTCGGGGTCGGGCAGGGGCACGCCCGGGTGGAAGCCGAGGCGCAGGTGGGCGATGGCCTGGTCGTTCTCATAGACCGGCAGTTCGAGCCAGGTCAGGCTGCCGTTAGGCGGGCTGGCCGGGTCGTAGGTCGTCAGGGCGGGCACGGGCGCGCCCAGGGCGGAGGCAAACTCCAACGCGCCACAGGCGGCGTGGAGGTCCTTGGCGACTTCGGTCAGGAGACGTTGGTAGGCAGCGCTCAGGGTATCCATAGCTAGAGTATACGCTCAGAGGCCGAAACAGTGCAAATACGTGACGCAGTGCGGCGTAGCCGAACCCCTCCCCCGGCCCCTCCCCTGGCAAGGGAGGGGTGACTTGGTAGGGCAAGGGGCGGGGGGAGGTTGACGTTGGGCTGTCAGGTGTGTTACTATAGGCACAGACGAACCGGGTGGAAGGGATGGAGCATAGCCAGGCAGGAGAGGGCGATGACCGACTGGAACCGGGGGGTAATTCGCCGCACACTGGGCGACCGGCTGGACTTCAAGGACCTGCAAACGGCGGCCTATGACCTGGACGTGGAGGATTGGGAGGGGCGAGCCGAGGACGAACTGCTGCTCTATATCCTCACGTTCCTGGAGAAGCGCGGGCGGATGCAGGAGTTGATGGACTGGCTGAAGGACAACCGCTCGGACATTGACACGAGCGCCTTCATCCGGCCCGCGGCGCCGGCGGCCCCTGCCAGCCCCGCGCCCCCGCCGACGGCCCCGCCGACCGCCCCGACAGGTCCGACAACCGCCCCGACCGCCCCAACGGCTGCACCAACGGCCCCGCGGCGAGAGTCGGCGTCGGCCCCCTCCACCGGTGAGACGGCCGACAGCGCGCTGTCCGCCCTCCTGGCTTCAGCCGCCGCTGAGCCGCCCGTCCCCGATCCAGGCGCGGCCGCCGCTCAGACCGCCGGCGAGGCGGCCCTGCAAGCCCTCAAGGCCTACGACCAGGGGGTCAACCGGCTTGAACGCCGCGACTGGTCAGGCGCGATGGGCGATTTCTCGCAGGCGATTAGCCTGAAGCCCGACTATGTGGACGCCTATCTACGGCGAGGCCTGGCCCGGCTGGAGCGCGGGGACCGAGCGGGGGCGCTGGAGGACTTCAACCAGGTGTTGACGCTCAAGCCGGCGCGGGTGGACGCGCTCCAGGGGCGGGCGCGGGTTCGGCTGGCGATGGGCGACTGCCAGGGCGCGGAGGCGGACCTGAGCCGGGTGCTGGAGTTGAGGCCGGGGGATGAGCGGTCGTATGCCCAGCGCGCCCGCGCGCGGGTCGAACTGGGTGACCTG
This sequence comes from uncultured Anaerolineales bacterium, assembly GCA_964522005.1. Classification (GTDB taxonomy): domain Bacteria; phylum Chloroflexota; class Anaerolineae; order Epilineales; family JAHCIE01; genus JAHCIE01. The sequence goes on from CAZFUK010000216.1 coordinate 2,851, forward strand.
GACGGGGCGCTGCGGGACTACGACCAGGCGATTGACCTGCGCGTGGACGACCCGGCCCTTTTCCTGGGGCGGGCCATCGTCCGCCGCCGGCTAGGGGATGCCCAGGGTGCGATCCAGGACCTGGAGACGGCGCGGCGGATTCAGCAGCCCGACGACCCCCTGGTGCTGTACCACCTGGCGGGGGCGTACCTGGAAGCGGAGCAGACGCGGAAGGCGCGGGACACCGCCCGCGCGGCGCTGGACGTGATGCCCGCCGATAAGCTCTACTACCGCGCCAGCCTGACGGCGCTGGTAGGCGAGCCAGAGGCGGCCCTGGCCGGGCTGGAAGCGGCGCTCCAGGAGAACCCTGACTGGCGCGACACGGCGCGCACCGATCCGAACTGGCGGGGCCTAAAAGCGACCCCTCGCTTCCGTCAACTGGTAGGCGAGGGGTAGTGGAATAGTGGTCAGTGGTCAGTGGTCAGTGGTCAGTGGTCAGCCTATTCCCCATTCCCTTACCTAGCCGCCGCCAGCAGGTCGCTCAGGCTGGCGGTCCGGGTCCGCCGGGGGGTGACGACGCCGCGATAGTGGTAGTCGGTGTAGTGCGGGAAGACCTGGTCCAGGTGTGGGTTGCCGACGCGCTTGAGCAGGATTTCGCCCAGCACGTCGCGGAAGTCGGTGGTAATCGCCAGGTCGCCCGGCCCGTAGAGCTGGTTGGGCGCCAGGCCCGGCCACACGCCGTGGACGCGGCCGCCCACCACGCCGCCGCCCATCAGGAACATGACGTTGCCGTGGCCGTGGTCCGTGCCGCTCGAGGCATTGTCGGCCAGCCGCCGTCCAAACTCGGACATGGTGACCACGACGATGTTGTCCATGCGGTCCTGCAAGTCGGTGTAGAAGGCGTGTAGCCCGGCCTGGAGGTCGTTGAGCAGGGCAGGCAGGTTATTGCCCGCCGGCGTCACATCCCCCTCACCCGCGTGGGTATCCCAGCCCCCCTTATCCACACAGGCCACTTCCAGCCCCACATCCGCTTTAATCAACTGGGCGATGGTCTTGAGCTGGTTGCCGAAGGCGCTGGCCGGATACTGCGCGCCATTGGCCGGCGCATACGCCCCACCCGCCTCTATCTTCTTGATGATGTCCAGCGCCTCGAATGTCGCCGTGCCCTGAACCTCCACAAAGCCTGTGCCCTGGTAGAGCGAGGCGATGGTCTGCTGGAAGCGGGTAATGTCCGATGCCCGCCGGTTGGGGTCCAGGTGGAAGCTGGCGATGCTTTCGAGCGCCAGCGCCGGCACGGGACCGCGTAGCGCCGCCTGGACCACGCTGCCCATGCCGACGGCGCGGAAGGGCGAACGGTTCTCACTCGCCAGTGACGCCAGGTGGCGGGCCAGCCAGCCGGTCTGAAGCTGCTTCTCGCCCGGCGTGCCGCGCTCCATGTAGTCCATCGCGTCGAAGTGCGAGTGGGTCGGGTCGGGCGAGCCGACGGCGTGGACGACGGCCAGGTCGCCCTCGTCCCAAATGTCCTTGAGGGGCCGCAGCACGGGGTTCAGGCCGAACTGTCCATCCAGGTCCACCACCGACTTGGCAGTGCCCTTGTTGGGTTCGTCCAGACCGATGCGGGTCCGCTTGGCGTGGTACTCGCCCTCGGCGTAGGGCACGACGATATTCAGGCCGTCGTGCGCGCCGCGCAGGAAGATGGCGACGAGGGTGTCGCCGTGGGGCGAGCGGTCGGGCGGGCCGAAGACGACGCGGGGCATCCAGCTCGGCCACGAGATACCGCCCACCGCCACGATGGAGGACATGAGGCTATTCTTCAGAAACGACCGACGATTCAAGACTGGCATGGGTGAACTCCTTTAGACTTCTCGACTTCAGCGTGCCTGGAAGTACGGCGAGGCGATGACGATGGCGGCAAGCTCGGGGCCTTTGACGGTCTTTATCTGGTCTGTCAGCGGCGTCGTGCCCGGCCGCCCCTGTGCCACATAGGCGATCAGGGCGTCGCGGTCGGCGGTGTCCACGGTGTAGCCCAGCAAGCGATCCAGCATGGCGTCCACCAGGCCGGCCACGGTCTGCGGCTGGACGGTGTTGATCCAGGGCAGCAGGTTGACCAGGGCCGGTTGGGTGCGCTGTTCGAGGCGGTTCTTCACCAGGTTGAGGGCGAAGTTCCAGCGGTTGAGCAGGGCGTTGGTGTTGACCCACTCGACGCCGACATCGGGGTAGCCGTCGGGGAACACCTTGCCGAAGAGGTTGTGCCCCTGCGGCGCCAAGTAGCCGCGCACCAGGACGCGCTCCAGGAAGGAGATATTGTCGCCGGTCGTGTCCACGTTGGCGTCCACCGCCCGCATGGCGGCGACGACAAAGTCCAGCGGCCGCCGCGTCTTCTGGCCGTAGGACTGGCGGAACTCGGCCGACTGGAAGATCACGCGGACGCACTGGGCGATCTGGTCGGGGGCGGTGCTAGCGTCCTGGAACTTACGCTTGACCGCCTCCACTAGACTCATGGGCGGGTCGTCGGCGACGAACTTGCGCACGAGCTTGGTGGCGATGAACTCGGCCGTCCAGTCGTGCTTCGCGAGCACCTCTATCACCCCTTCGGCCTCCTGGATACCCGCTGCCCCGCTTCGCCCCTGGACAGGCGCCGCCATATACCCCAGCGTCTTGTTCGACGTGTCGTGGACGTTGGGGTTGAAGTAGAATGTGCCGCGCCGCTCCACCGCCACGTTTGGCCCGCGCCCGTAGACGGTCCAGCCGGTGAAGCACTTGGCGAGGTTCTGCACGTCGGTCTGGTTGTAGGGGCCGTTGACGCTGAGGGTATGCAGCTCCATGACCTCGCGGGCGTAGTTCTCGTTGGGCGCCTGGCGGGTGTTGGTGTTGTTGTCCAGGTAGGCCACCATGGCGGGGCTTTTGGCGCTCGCCAGGAGCATGGCGTGGAAGTTGCCCAGGGCGTGGCGGCGAATCACCTCGCGGTCGTCTACGCTCTTGCCCCATTGTTGGAGGTCGTCGTACATGTTGATGTTGAAGTGGTCGGTCCAAAAGTCCACCAGGACCTCTTTGAGCTGCCACTTGCTGTAGAGCTTGCGCAGTAGCGTGGCGCGCAGCAGCTCCGCGATGACGTCGCGCACTGTGGGGCCAGTCACGCCCTGGGCCGGCTGCGGGTAGTCACGAATGAGTTCCCAGATCTGCTTGTCGAGGGTCTGGAACCCCGCTAGCTTCTGGGTCAGGGCGTCGTTCTCGGTCCCATCGGGGGCCAGTTGCGCCTCGAACCAGTCGTTGACCCGAAACGCGCCGCTCTTAATGGCGTCCAGGTCGGCCTTGGTGTGGCCGAAGGCCATGCGGCTGAGGACGTGGACCTCGAAGGGCGGCTGGCCCGCCTCACGGGCGCGCCACGGGAAGCCCAGGCTGCCCAGCGGACCAAGCTCGGTCGGGACCGGGGCAGCCTGGGCTGGGCTGTTGAGGGCCGCGCCGGCCGCCACGGTCGCCAGGCCATACTGTAGGAAGCGTCGCCGCGTCATCTGCGTCATCGTGCTGCTCTCCTCTCGCTGAGACGGTCGCCCCAGGGATTTAGACATGATTGACAAGATTTACATGATTGATTCTGTCCAGGGCGGCCGTGTCTGTCTGTGTCCATCTTAGCGGCGGGGTGTTACCGTATCCCCATCAGAGTGTAAAAAATGTGTAAACAGCGGCGCCGCACGGCTACGCATAACCATCTGTCTGACATACGCGCCGGAGGTCCAGATTATGACAGCGGCAGCCGTGGACCAGAGATGACAGACGGCGCTGCAACGTCTATAATGTGAGCAGGTGAGCCGCTAGACCTGACAGGTTCCTACGAAGTCCCCGAAGGGGGAAACCTGTCAGGTCTGCCCACAGGCGCAGGAAGGAGCAGGAGTATGGCGGCAGCGGTGCAGGCGCCAGAGCGCCTCGTCATTCTAGAGCCGGTCAGTTGGCAGACCTACGAGCGGCTGTTGGAGGAACAGCAGGGTCGCGGTGGGACGCGCTTTACCTACGATGGGGGGATGCTGGAGATTATGGTACTCTCAGCTCGACACGAAAAACCCAATCGGACGCTGGCCCAATTGGTGGAGGTTCTGGCTGAGGAGTTGGGGATGGATATCGAACGCCTGGGGTCCACCACCTTCAAGCGGCCCGACCTGTACAAGGGCTTTGAGCCGGACTCGTGCTTCTATATCCAGCACGCCGAGGCGGTGCGAGGGCGGGCCGAGATTGACCTGCTGGTGGACCCGCCGCCCGACCTGACCATCGAGATTGACATTACCCACCAGTCCCTCGACCGCCTGCCCCTCTTCGCCGCCGTCGGCATCCCCGAGGTCTGGCGCTACGACGGCCAGGAGGTACACTTCTATCGTCTGGACGACGGCCAGTATACCCACGTCTCGCACAGCCCGGCCTTCCCGCTGCTGAGCAATGACGATGCCACGCGTTTCCTGCGCGACAGTCAGACACTCAAGAGCACGACCTGGCTGCGGCATGTGCGCGAGTGGATACGGGAAGCGCAAGCGTCCAGTGAGATATGATGGGGGCGAAGGAGTAGCTGTATGGTGATGGCGGTTAAGACGATTGAACAACTCGTGGTCCTCAACGACGTGAGTTGGGACCTGTACGAACACCTGCTAGCGGAACAGGCCGGCAAGCGCGGTACACGCCTCACCTTTACCCAGGGGACGCTTGAGATTATGGTTCTCTCCATCCAGCATGAACGCCTGAGCGCCATCCTGACGACCCTCGTGGACCTCCTGGTGCTGGAGTTTGGGCTTGACGCCGAAAGCCTCGGCTCAGCGACCTTCCGCCGCCCCGACCTCCAGCAGGGCTTCGAGCCGGACTCGTGCTTCTATATCCAGCACGCCGAGGCGGTGCGAGGGCGGGCCGAGATTGACCTGCTGGTGGACCCGCCGCCCGACCTGACCATCGAGATTGACATTACCCACCAGTCCCTCGACCGCCTGCCCCTCTTCGCCGCCGTCGGCATCCCCGAGGTCTGGCGCTATCACCTGGGGCAGGTTCATATTCTCGTCCTGGAGAAGGGCGCGTATATATCGGCGGAGCAGAGTCTCTCTTTCCCGACCCTGACCCCGGCGCGGCTGACGCAGTTTGTGCAGGACGGCGAGCGGCTGAACAAGTCGGCGTGGATGCGCGCCGTCCGCGAGTGGGCGCGGGGCGCCGGGGGCGGGGCGTAGGGCGGCGTTTCGTCGTCGAGCGCAAGAGGTAGGGGCGTGGAGACCACGCCCGCAAGGTGACGCGGTCTGACGGCGGGCAGGGAGACCCTGCCCCTACAATTGTACAACAGCACACGGGCCGCAAGGCGAAACGCCTTGCGGCCCGCGTTTATGTCAAAGTAGGCTTACTCGGCCGGCCGGATGGCGAACAGCGCGCCGGCGGAGCGCCCGAAGACCTCTGGGAAGTACATCTCGTAGGCCGTGGTGGGCAGCGCCCGGAACTGGCCCGCCGCGCTGGCCCGCGCCAGGTAGGTGTACTCGTAGACGCCCGCGCT